>JADLFL010000006.1 GCA_020845575.1 Acidobacteriota bacterium
CCTTGCCTTCGTGCGCGATCGCGACGCGGGCCGCGTGGGCTTCCTGGTGGCCGACGACCTCGTGCCAGACGACGTCGTGGCGCCGCCCGTCGCCGGCGTGCGTCCGCTCAGCGACATCGTGCGCGTCAACGGCGCGGCCGCCGAACGCGTGCGCGCTGTCTTGCGCGATGCCTGGCTTGCCGAGACGCAGGAGCAGGCACGCGCGGCCGCACGCCGCGTGTCGGGGCCCGTCGTCACGCCGCAGGGCGACGTCTTCCGCGGCGGCAGGCTCGTCTCGGGCGGCGGCAAGGCCGAGGCGCGCCAGATCCTGCACACCAAGGGCGAGATCAAGAGCCTGCGCGAGCAGATCCGGCAGGCACAGCAGGAGATCGAGCGCCACGGCGCCGATCTGTCCGCGGCCGACGCGTCCATCGCGCGCGTCACCACCGAGATCGCGGCACTGACCGCCGATCAGGTCACGCACGAGAAGGCGATCGTCGGCTTCGAATTGCAGGTCAATCGAGCGTCGGACGAACGCGACCGCGTGTCGCGCCGCATGGAGCTCATCGACAACGAGCGGCGCCGGGCGCAGGAAGAGCGGACCCGGCTCGACGCGCGCGAGGCCGAAGCCCGCCGCTCGATCGAGGACCTCGAAGTCGAACAGCAGACGCTGTCGGACGAACTCGCCGACGCACAGCGGCGCCTGCTCGATGGTCGTGAACGGCAGGCGTCCGTTGGCCGTCGCGCGGCTGAGGCGCGGGCCACGCATGCCGCGCTCGTCGAACGTGCCTCGGCGCTGGGCCAGGACGTGCGCCGGCTCGAGGACGCCTCGGCCGACCTGCGTCAGCGGATCACGTTGCGCCAGCAGGAAGCCGACGCGTCGGTGGCCCGGCGCACGAATCTCGATGGATCGATCACCGCCCTGCGTGCCGCCATCGACGATGACCTCGCCGCGCTCGACGATCTGAAGCGCCTGGTCATCGAGGCCGACGAGCGCGTCGTCGAAGTGCAGGGCTCGTTCGGCGAGCACGAGACGGAGGCACGTGACGCGCGTCGCGGACTCGACGACATCAGGACGCTCGCCACATCGCTCGAAGTGGCGCGCGCCACGGCGGAGTCCGACCTCGGTCACCTTGCCGAGTCGTGCCGCGAGGCGCTCGATCAGAGTCTCGAGGAAGTGGCGGCGGCGGTCGCCGAGATGCTGGCCAACGAGCAGGCGCTGCCCAGCGCGGCGTCAGTGGCAGCTGCCGAGCGCGCCGGCGCCGACGAGGATGGGGCCGAGGCGGGTGCGACAGCCGACGCCGTTGCGGCGCTGGCCGTCGACGCGCCGCCGCCGGTGCTCAGCGCGGAGCAGGCGATCGCGCGACTGAAGGCGCGTATCGCGTCGCTCGGCGCGGTGAACATGATGGCCATCGAGCAGTTCGACGAACTCGAGCAGCGCCACACGTTCCTCACGGGCCAGCGCAAGGACCTCATCGACGCGATCGCGTCGACGGGCGAGGCCATCGCGCGCATCGACAAGACCACGCGCGAACGCTTCGCCGAAGCGTTCGTGGCGGTGAACGCGAACTTCGAGCAGATGTTCGTCACGCTGTTCGGTGGTGGCAGGGCAGGCCTCGTCCTGCTCGACCAGGAGGATGTCCTCGAGAGCGGCATCGACATCGTCGCGCAGCCGCCGGGCAAGCGTCTGCAGAACGTCCAGTTGTTGTCTGGCGGCGAGAAGGCGCTCACGGCGATGGCGCTGATGTTCGGAATCTTCAAGTACCGCCCGAGCCCGTTCTGCCTGCTCGACGAGATCGACGCACCGCTGGACGATGCCAACATCGGCCGCTTCGTGGAGATGCTGCGCAGCATGCAGGATCACACCCAGTTCGTGCTCATCACGCACCACCGCAAGACGATGGAGATCGCCGATCGCCTGTACGGCGTGACGATGGAAGAGCCCGGCGTCTCGAAGGTGCTGCGGCTGGACCTGACGCACTGATGCTGACGAACGGGCTGAGGCCCGTTCGTCAGAACAACTGACGTGAACGAAGACAAGGGCACTCGCTATCGCCGGGCCGAGCGCCGCCTGCGCCTCATCGAAGCCATCGGCGCCGGGGTGGCCCTCGTGTGTCTCGCGTTGACGCCGCTCCCCGCCTGGCTGCACGAGTGGGTACTGGCGGCGCTGCGTCCGGCGTCGCCGCTCACCACGCTGATCGTGGAGACTCTTGCCGCGGCCGTCGTGTTGGTGACGTGCATCGCGGTGAGTCTGCTCGCTGCCGCGCCCGCGGCCTTGCAGCGCGGCAACGTGCTTGCGCGCCGCTACAGGATGCCGGCTGTCTCGACGTCCGCGCACGTCGGCGATCGCGTGCGCCGCGGGCTGCTGCTCGTGCTCGCGGGCAGCCTCGCCTGGTGCGTGTTCGCGCGTCTGGCGGCCGTGGCGCCGTGGCTGGCCGGCATCGGCCTGGCGCTGGTCCTGCTGACGCTCGTCTTGCTCGTGGCACTGCTCGCGCCGTGGGTGATGCTGCTGTCGCCGCGCGTACGTCCGCTTCGCGACGAGGCGGTGACGGGGCGGCTGCACGCGATGGCCTCGCGCGCCAATCTGCGTCTGGCCGGTCTGCACGAGTGGGTGTTCGGGCCGCATGGCGATCAGGCGAACGCGGCGCTGATGGGCGTGATCGGCCCACGCCGCCTGCTCATCTCCGACACGCTCGTCACCGGCTGTCCACCCGAGGAGATGGACGCCGTCGTGGCGCACGAACTCGGTCATCACGCGCACGGGCACACGTGGCAACGCGCGCGCGCGCGGGCCGCGACGCTGCTCGCAGCGGCACTCGGTGCGCAGGCGTGCGCCGCGGGCCCGGCACGCTGGTTCGGCGGCACGCAGGGCCTCACCGATCCCGCGTCGGTGCCCTGGATGCTGATCGGCGCGGGCGCGGTCTGGGTTGCGGCGCGTCCGTGGCTGCTGGCGCAGTCGCGTGCCCACGAAGTGGAGGCCGACGCGTTCGCGTTGAAGCTGACGGGACGCCCCGACGTGCTCGAGCGCGTCCTGGCCCGCCTCGGCGAGCGGAACCTGTCGAGCGACGACGACTCGCCGTTGACGCGTGCCTTCTTCCTGACGCATCCTCCGATTGCCGCGCGCATCGCTGCGGCCAGGCGTGCCGCCGGTGCGGCGCGCGTCACGCAGGGATGACTGTCATGCCGACCCGCCGTGCGTTCACCGCGTCCATCCTGTCCGGCCTGATCGGGGCGCGGCTGCACGCACAGCCCGCCGACGCCAACTACGACGAGGCGAAAGTCCCCGCCTACACGTTGCCGCCGATCCTGACGATGCGCGACGGGCGTCCCGTACGGACGCGCGACGAGTGGCGCGCGCGTCGCGCGGAGATTCTCGACGATTTCAGCCGCTGCGTGTACGGCCGGACGCCTGTGGGCATGCCGGTGTTCACCATGACGCCGATCGACACGCCTGTCGCGGTACTCGATGGTCGTGCGTGGCGCCAGCAGATCAGACTCGAGTGGGGTGCTCGCGCGTCGGTCGACCTGCTCGTGTACAGACCGCGACACGAACGTCCCGTGCCGGTGTTCATCGGCCTGAACTTCGCCGGCAACCATGCCGTGGATCCCGATCCGGCCATCAGGTTGTCCACGCGCTGGATGCGGCCGAACGCGCAGAACGGGATCGTCGCCAACAGGGCGACGGAGCAGTCGCGGGGCACCACGCGATCGCGGTGGCCCGTGGACCTGATCATCGAGCGCGACTGCGCGGTGATGACGGCGTACTACGGTGACCTTGCGCCCGACGATCCGTCGGTGGTGCACGACGGCGTCTCACGGCTGGCGACGGCACTGCAGCAGGACATTCCGGCTGCGGAGCGATGGGGCGCGATCGGCATGTGGGCGTGGGGGCTGTCGCAGATGCGTCTGGCAGCTGCGCAGATCGCCGGTCTCGATGCGGCGCGCGCGGCGGTCATCGGACACAGCCGGCTGGGGAAGGCGGCGCTCTGGGCGGGCGCGCAGGACGAGGCGTTCGCGATGGTCGTGTCCAACGACTCGGGCGAGGGTGGTGCGGCGATCAGCCGTCGCATGTACGGCGAGACGATCGCGCGCATCACCAGCAGCTTCCCGCACTGGTTCTGTCCGACGCTGACGACGTTTGCCGACCGCGTGCCGGAGTTGCCCGTCGATCAGCATCAGTTGCTGGCGCTCGTCGCGCCGCGCGCGCTGCACGTCGGCAGTGCGACGGAGGATCGATGGGCCGATCCGCGCGGCGAGTTCCTCGCCACGCAGGCCGCCGACCAGGTGTGGACGCTGCTCGGTGTCCCGGGCCTCGGCGCCACGCGCATGCCCGATGAAGGGCCGGCGGTCGGCCGTCGCGTGCGGTATCACATCCGTTCGGGCGGTCACGACGTCACGCGCGTCGATTGGGAGCAATACCTCACCACCGCGACGTCGGAACTGTAGGGGCCCGGCCCGTCGCACCCATGTCAGCGGACGATGAGCTCGCCGCGCATGTCGGCGCAGCCGCTGTCGGTGCGCATGCTGCAGTAGAACGGGAAGCGGCCCACTTCGTCGGCGCGGAATTCGAACGTCACGCTCTCGCCGGCGGGGATCCGCTTCTGGATGCGATACGCGTCGACGGTGAAGCTGTGCGTGATGTCCGCCGACGTGATGGTCAGGCGCACGATGTCGTAACGCCGTACGTCGATCACCTCGGGTTCGAACACGTACTTGCGTGCGGTGACCGCGAACGTGCGCCGTCCGGCGGGATCCCGCTCCGGCGGCTGTGAGCCCGTCACCACCACGGCGGCGACCGCGCCAAGCCACGCCCGTCGCGTCGATCGTGATTCCATCATGGCAACGACTCCAGGCGTGACGTCAGCCGCGCGAACTCCCGCGCGAGATCGGCGGGCGGGGTGGTACGAGCGTACCGCTCGCGGGCGCTCGCCAGGAGATCGCGCGCCTTGCGTGCACGGCCCGTTGCCACGGCTGCATCAGCGAGCACCAGCTCGGCGACGGCCGTTGCGGCGATGCCACCACTCGGCGATGCCCCCGCGTGATCGAGGATGACGCGTGCCTCGCGCGAGGCCTCGTCGTACCTGCCAAGTCGAGCGAGCGTGCGCGCCAGCCGCGCCCGCGTCTCGAGCGCCCGGGAGTGCGACGACCCGAGCGCCGACGCGTGGATGGCCGTTGCCTGCTCGAACAGCGGGAGCGCCGAATCAGGATGCCCGGCCTCCAGGTGCGTCACGCCGAGGTGGAACAGTGTGTTGCCGATGCTCGGACTGTTGGGCGGCAGGTGCGCGCGTCGCAGCGCGAGCGCGCGTTCCAGTTGTCCGGTTGCCTCCTCGAAGCGCCCCTGCGCCCTGACGCTGCGCGCCAGATTCGTCAGGCCGAGCGCCACGAGATCCTCGCGTTCCGAACGGGCGCCGACGGCCTCCCAGATCGCCACGGCCTGCCGCTGGAGCGCCTCGGCGTCGGCGAAGCGCGCCTGTGCGTGCCGCACCAGGCCCATGTTGTTCAGCGTCTCGGCGATGTCGCGATGCAGATACGGAAGCTCTCGCTCACGTATCGCCAGGGCTTCTTCGAGCGGCGGGATCGCCGCGTCGAGACGGCCCGCGTACCGACGGACGTCTCCAAGCGCGTCGAGACTCTCGGCCAGCACGAGCGGCGGTCCGTCGCGCCTGAGGTCGACGGCCCTCGCCGCCAGTGCTTCGGACTGCGGGTAGCGTCCGAGCTGCTTGTAGACATCGGCAAGCGCCTGCAGCAGTTCCGCCCGCACGTCAGGCTGGTCCGTCAGATCGGTGTCGAGCCGCGTCGCGGCGCGTTCGAGCATCTGATCGGACGTGAGCGGTACCCCGAGCGCCGACCGTGGGTCGGCTTGTCCGAACATGTTCACCAGGAACGCGTTGACCGCGCTTGCGCGCGCCAGCGCGGCTTCCGCGCGATCCCGCTCGCGGGCCACACGCCCGGCCTGCACGCTGGTGACGACGGAGATGGCGACGAGCGCAGTGGCGGCGAGACCGGCGGCGGCGACGCCGTACCGGTGGCGCGCCACGAACTTGCGCGCCCGGTACGACCACGAATCGGGCCGCGCCAGGACGACCTGCCCCCGCAGGTACCGTTCCACATCGTCGGCGAGGTGGTCGACCGATGCGTATCGGCGCGCGGGCGCGAACGCCATGGCCTTGAGCACGATCGTGTCGAGATCGCCAGCCAGCATGCGGCGCAGGCGATCGGGCGTGGTGAAGCGTGCCTGCGCGACGTCGGTCCATGACGCTGCGTCGGGACCGGCCCCGTCGATCATCGTGCGGGTCGATCTGTCTATGGCGCTCGGACGGGCCGTCCCGCCGTCGCGCAGCACACGCTGGAACTCCTCGCGGGTGCCCGTCGTGAAGCGGTGCGGCCGGCGTCCGGCGAGAAGCTCGTAGAGCACGACGCCGAGCGCATAGACGTCGGTTCGCGTATCGATGTCGCCGTCCACGACGCCCGCCTGCTCGGGGCTCATGTAGTCGGGCGTGCCCACAGCACCACCTTCGCGCGTGAGGAGCAGGCGCTCGGGTCCCTCATCGGTGATCACCTTGGCCACGCCGAAGTCGATCACCGTGGGTGCGAGCGTGCCATCGACCTCGGCGACGAGGATGTTCGACGGCTTCAGGTCGCGATGGATGATCCCCTTCTGGTGCGCGTGCTGGACGGCACGACACGTGGCGACGAAGAGCGAGAGGCGATCGCGAACGGGCACGCGGTGTTCGTCGCAGTAGTCCGTGATGGGCGAGCCCGCCACCAACTCCATCACGACGTACGGCCGGCCATCGTCTGTCGCGCCTGCGTCGAAGACGCGCGCGATGCCGGGATGGTTCATGCGCGCGAGCGTGGCGCGCTCGGCATCGAACCTGGCGATGAGGCGGTCGGTGTCGAGGCCCCTCCGCACGAGCTTCAGCGCGACATCGCGCCGCAGTGGTTCCTGCTGCTCGGCACGATAGACCACGCCCATGCCGCCCGTGCCGAGCACGCCGGTGATCGTGTACCGCCCTATCTGTCGCGGGACACCCGCATCGTGCTCCGCGCGGTCGCGCGCGGACGGGAGGACCGGCCTTCCGAGCCTGTCCTCGCCAACGGAGGACCCGACCGTGTGCACGACCTGCAGCGTGGGAAGCGACGGCGTGTCGGCCATGAAGCTCAACAGATACACGAAACCGCGGCCGAGCGCGAGTCCCGCCTGAAAGCGAAAAAGGGCGTGCCCGTGAGCACGCCCCTTGCTGTTACGGTCGGCCGGACGACCTGTCCACCGTCGCCCGGAGGGCGACGGTGGAAGCCAGGCCCATTACGACTTGGCTTCTTCTTCCTGCAGCAGCGCCTTGCGGCTCAGGCGAATCTTGCCAGACGGATCGACGGTGAGGACCTTCACGAGGAGCTGCTCGCCTTCCTTGAGCTCGTCGCGGACGTCCTTCACGCGGTGCAGAGCGATCTCCGAGACGTGCAGCAGGCCGTCGACGCCAGGCATGATCTCGATGAACGCGCCGAAGTCGGCGATGCGCTGCACCGTGCCCATGTAGGTCTTACCGACCTCGGGCGTGGCCGTGAGCTCCTGGATGATGGCGAGCGCGCGCGCGGCAGACGACTCGTCGCTGCTCGCCACGTTGATGCGGCCATCGTCTTCGACGTCGATCTTCACGCCCGTGCGATCGATGATGCTGCGGATCATCTTGCCGCCGGGTCCGATCACGTCGCGGATCTTGTCCACGGGGATGCGGATGCTGACGATGCGCGGCGCATACTGCGAGGTCTGCTGACGCGGCGCGGCGATCGTCTCGGCCATCTTGTCGAGGATGAACAGCCGGCCGTCGCGCGCCTGCGCGAGTGCCTGACGCATGATCTCCATCGTGATGCCGCCGACCTTGATGTCCATCTGGAGGGCGGTGATGCCCTCACGCGTGCCGGCGACCTTGAAGTCCATGTCGCCGTAGTGATCCTCGGCACCCGCGATGTCGGTGAGCACGGCGTACTTGCCCGTGGTCTCGTCCATGATGAGACCCATGGCCACGCCCGCCACCGGTGCGCGCAGCGGCACGCCGGCGTCCATCATCGACATGGCGCCGCCACACACGCTGGCCATCGACGAGGAGCCGTTGCTCTCGAGGATGTCCGACACCACGCGGACCACGTAGGGGAAGTCCGCTTCGGCAGGCACGACGGGCGCGAGCGCGCGCTCGGCCAGCGCGCCGTGGCCGATCTCGCGGCGGCCGGGACCGGTGAAGCGGCCCGTCTCGCCAACGGAGAACGGCGGGAAGTTGTAGTGCAGCATGAACCGCTTGTGCGACTCGCCCTCGATGGTCTCGATGCGCTGCTTGTCGTCGGCGGTGCCGAGCGTGGTCGAGACGAGCGCCTGCGTCTCGCCGCGCGTGAAGACCGCCGAGCCGTGGACGCGCGGCAGCACCGACACCTCGGTCCAGATCGGACGGATCTCGTCGAAGGCCCGGCCGTCGAGACGCTTGCCGCGCTCGAGGGCCTCGTCGCGCATGACCTTCTCCTTCAGGCCCTTGAACACCTTCTTCGCGTCGGCACGGCGGTCGGCCTCGTCCTCGGGAATGCTGGCGAGGAGATCCTCGAGTGCCTTGTCCACGCTGCTGTAGTTCTCGAGCTTGTCCTTGATGCGCATCGCGTCGGCGAGCGGACCATAGGCACGCGCTTCGATCTCGCGGGCGAAGTCGGCATCGACATCCTTGGACGGAAGCACGAGCTTCTTGCGTCCCGCCGCCTTCGCGAGGTCGTCGATCGTGGCGACGATCTGCTTGATCGCCGTGTGGCCCGCGTCCAGCGCACCCACCATCGTCTCTTCGGAGACTTCCTGCGAGCCGGCCTCGACCATCATGATCGCGTCGGCGCTGCCGGCGATGATGAGGTCGAGCGAACTGGCGCGGCGCTGCGCGAACGTCGGGTTGATGACGTACGCGCCATCGACGTAGCCCACGCGCACACCGGCCACCGTCTTCTGGAAGGGGATCTCGGCGAGCGCGAGCGCGGCGCCCGCGCCGGTGACGGCGAGGACGTCGGAGTCGTAGTCGGTATCGGCCGAGACGACGAGCGCGATCACCTGGGTGTCGTACGCCCATCCGGACGGGAAGAGCGGACGGATCGGCCTGTCGATCAGGCGGCTCGTGAGGACTTCCTTCTCGGTCGGCTTGCCTTCGCGCTTGAAGAAGCCCCCGGGGATGCGGCCCGACGCGTACGTGAACTCGCGGTAGTCGACCGTGAGGGGCAGGAAGTCGATGCCCTGCCGCGGCTGCGCGGAGTGGCAGGCCGAGACGAGGACGATGGTGTCGCCCATTCGAACGAGGACCGAACCATCGGCCTGCTTGGCGAGCTTGCCTGTTTCGAACGAGAGGGCTCGGGATCCGAGCTCGAGGCTGCGTGTGTGCATGGGGTTCCCTGTCATGTCAGTGCCAGGGGACCTGTCTGCCCTGGCGGGGTGCTGGTGCGTGGAAACGATCGGTGCGAGTGGGGCCGCACGGCGGCGGTCCGCCGGGCCTGCCACTGTCGCGCGATCGGTGAGCGGAGCCAGACACGAAAGGGACGGAAGCAGGCTCCCGTCCCTTTCTGTCTCCGCTACTTGCGGATGCCGAGGCGCTTGATGAGCTGCGCGTATCGGTCGGTGTTCTTGGCCTTGACGTAGTCCAGCAGGCGGCGACGCTGTCCCACCAGCTTCAGCAGACCGCGGCGCGAGTGGTGATCCTTGGCGTGCGTCTTGAAGTGCTCGGTGAGATAGGTGATGCGCTCGCTGAGGATGGCCACCTGCACTTCGGGAGAACCTGTGTCCGACTCGTGCTGGCGGAAGTCTTCGATGAGATTGGTCTTGCGGTCCTTCGTCAATGCCACGGGTACTGCCTCCGCGAACGGCCCAGTCGACCCCACCCTCGGGCACCGGCTCCGTCGTCGTGTTGATGATGAGATGACGCTCGTCAATGAGCGTCAGCGAACCAGTAATCGTAGCACGACAGGATGGATGAAGGAGGACGAGACGCAGGACATCACGCCGTAGGGACGGCCCTTGCCTGCCCTCGTCGCTGCGTGGCAGCGGAGGGGGTGGCCGCCCGCGGGCGGTAGGGCCGGCTCTCCCGGGGGAACCGTTGGAACCGCTCGTCGAGGGGAAAGTCGACGCTGCGCTCGATGGCGAAGCGGGGGGTGTCGGGGTGGGTCGGGTTGAGGAGGTAGTTCGAGGCTTCCGGGGCGAGCACGGACGGGACGCGCAGCAGGGCCGATTCCTTCGATGCCAGCCAGGCGTCGCCGCGCGCGCGCGTGGCGGCCACGTCCTCGCGCCAGACGGATGGCAGGTTCCCGACGTCGGCCACCACATCGTCGGGCCCGTCCACACGGAGCCACTGGTATGACGGCGGAAGATCCTCGACGCGCCCGGCCTGGACGAGCATCTCGAGCAGGCACGACGCGGGGTGGTCGGCCAGATAGACGACCCGCTGCCCCCGCGTGTGCCACCGGCCGCCGGCGTACACACCGCCGATGCCGGAGAGATCCGCGTGCCGCGAGATGCGCCAGAGCGTCACGCGAAGATGCCGTGTTCGAGGCGTACGAGCGTGTCCTCGACGGCGCGGGCCCCGATTTCGGTCTTGAGGAGATCGACAGGGCGCGCACCCTCGAGGGACGCGTTGACGGTGCGGAGCCAGTGCCACGCGGCGGGGCGGTCGCCGAACAGCGACTCGGCGGCGCCCAGCAGGCGTGCCAGCCTGACGGCCCGCTCGGACTCCTCGAGCGACAGCGCCTCGCCACGGGCCCGCCGA
This sequence comes from Acidobacteriota bacterium, assembly GCA_020845575.1. NCBI lineage: Bacteria > Pseudomonadati > Acidobacteriota > Acidobacteriota bacterium. Next base: position 10,755 of record JADLFL010000006.1, read on the forward strand.
TGACGCAACGTGCGAGGATTGATCACGAGATCCCCCAGTTCCGTGGACGTGAATCCCGCCTCGACGAGGTCGTCGAGCACTCTCAGTGGCAGGCCGTCACTGAGCACCCTCATCGCCAGACGGAGGATGTCCCGCGGCGACCCTTCACGAACGACGAACGGATCGTGCGGCATGATGCCTATTGTATCACGGCAAGTCTGCCGTGAGTCAGGCCGTTCGCAGGACGATGTCGGCGTGTATGCCCCCGCCGTCCGTGAGCCGCCCGAGCGCGACGAGATCGCCACTCGCGTCGACGAGCCGGATGCGGTCGGGCCGGGATCCCGCCGGGCACCGGGCATCGGGCACCTGGCACCGGCCACCTTCAGGCTCGGCGTGGACACGCAACGCACGGCCGGCGACGACGGCCTCGATCTGACTGGCGTCGACCGCCACGCTGGGCCAGGAGTGGAGGACTGACGACAGGGGGCGGCGGTGCGCGAGGATTGTCGGTGCGCCGCCATCGAGAGCGACGGGCAGTTCGCACGCATCCTCGAGTGTCCATTCGCCGCTCGCGGTGCGGCGCAGGGCACGCAGGTGCGCGGGGACGCCGAGCGCCACGCCGAGGTCGCGGGCGAGGCTGCGGACGTAGTAGCCGGCGGAGACGTCGACGTCGAGCGTGGCCTCGTGCGCCTCCGCGTCCCATGCAACCAGCGTGACGGCATGGGCCGTGACCTCCACTGCCGGCAGTGACACGGCGTCGCCGCGCCGCGCGAGCGCGTATGCGCGTTCGCCGTCGACCTTCTTCGCCGAATGCGCGGGCGGCGTCTGGAGCTGACGTCCTTCGAAGGCGGGGAGTGCCTGCCGTACGACGTCTGCCGACAGCGCAGCGGCGGCATCGTGCGCTGTCTCGACGGGCGTGCCTGTGCCGTCTCCCGTATCGGTTGCCATGCCGAACGCGACGATGGCCGTATAGCGCTTGTGGCTGGACGTGAAGAACTGCGCGAGCCGTGTCGCACGACCGATGACGATCGGCAGGACACCCGTCGCGAACGGGTCGAGCGTCCCGGTGTGGCCCACCTTCGTCCCGCGCGGCAGCCGGCGCCGCACGGCAGCGACGACGTCGTGCGACGTCATGCCGGCTGGCTTGTCGATGACGAGGATGCCGTCGAGCGCGGGCGTCACCGGAGCGCGTCGGCGAGCAGTGGCAGCACCGCGGCGCGGACCGCGGCAAGGCTGTCGTCCGACGTGAAGCCGCTCGCGTTGAAATGTCCGCCTCCGCCGAAGCGCTGCGCCACCGATCGCACGTCGATGGTGCCTTTCGAGCGAAGACTCACGCGCGTCTGGCCGCCTTCGTCGGTCCTGAACAGGCACACGGCGCGGATGTCCTGCGCGGTGAAGGGCAAGTTGATGAGCCCCTCGCTCTCGTCTGGTCCCGAGCCTGCGCGTTCATGCACATCAGGTGTGAGCGTCAGCACCGCGAGCTGGCCGGCGGCCTCGAGTTGCATGCCGTGCAGCAACTCGCCGATGAGCCGCACGCGGCCGAGGCTGAAGCTGTCGTACGCCACGCGGCCGATCCACACCGGGTCGGCGCCGGCGAGCACGCATCGCCGTGCCAGCTCGAAGCTGCGCGCCGAGATGTGTGAATGCCTGAAGCTGCCCGTGTCCGTCGTCAGTCCGAGGTAGAGGTACGTGGCGATGTCGGGCGTCCACGCGACGCCCAGTGCGTCGATCGCGTCGGCCACCATCTCGACGCACGCGGCGGCGCTCTCGTCGAACCACGTCACGGTGCCGTAGCCCGAGTTGCCCAGATGGTGATCGATGTTGATGACGGCATCGGCGCGATCGAGGCCTGCGACACCCGTGCGTGCGAGCGAGCCCGACTCCATCACGATCACCGTGGTGCCGCGCGCGTCGACCTCGGTGGTGATGTCGAGCGTATCGAGCCCGTGAAAGGCGAGGAACGATGCGGGCGGCGGGTCGCTGCAGACAGTGCGGACGTCGCGGCCGAGCAGGCGCAACGCGCCGGCCATCGCCATCACGCTGCCGATCGAGTCGCCGTCCGGGCGCGTGTGGCCGCACAGCACCACGGGACCGCTCGCGCGCAGCGCATCGACGAGCGCGTGTGGCACGCCTGTGGCCGCTTCACCGAGTGTCGTCATCTCGTGTCGTTCCGTGGTCGTCGACGGCAGGCGTCGCGGTGTCCGGCGCATCGCCGGCGCCCTTCGCCTCGCGCGCGTCACGCTCGTCGTCGATCTCCCGCAACAGCGTCTCGACGCGTTCCTGCCGTTCGACGTTCTCGTCGTAGTGGAAGCGCACGTCTGGCGCGCGCCGCATGTTCAGGCTCTCGGCGAGGCGGCGTCGCACGAACGCCGTTGCCCGCTCCAGCGCGCGCGCCGTGCGCCGGCGTTCGGCTTCATCGCCGATGAGCGTGTAGTAGACGTGCGCGAGCCCCATGTCGCTCGTCATCCTGACGTGCGTCACGGTGAGGAGTCCGACGGCGGGATCCTTCACTTCGAACGCGAGCAACTGGCTCACTTCGTCCTTGATGTGATCGGCGATGCGCTCGGCGCGTGAACCGGAGGCCTGCATCCCGGCATTGTACGGGAATGACGAAGACAGAATGCCCAATGCCGAATGCCGAATGCCGAATGCCGAATGCCGAATGGCGAATAGCGAAAGTGTCCGCTATCCGTCATTCGGCATTCGGCATTCCTGCTATCCGGGGATCGTGACGGCGATCTCTTCGGTCGTGAAGACCTCGATCGTGTCGCCGGCCTTGACGTCGTTGTAGCGCTCGAACGTCATGCCGCATTCCAGACCGTTCTTGACCTCGGAGACATCGTCCTTGAACCGGCGCAGCGAACTGAGCTTGCCGGTGTGGACGACCACGCCCTCGCGGAGGAGGCGGGCCTGCACGTCGCCCGAGCGGCGGATGACGCCTTCGGTCACAAAGCAGCCTGCGACGGTACCCGCCTTCGGGACGCGGAACACCTCGCGCACTTCGGCCACGCCGATGCGCGTTTCCTTGAACGTCGGTTCGAGCATCCCCGCCATCGCGGCGCGGATCTCGTCGGTGACGTTGTAGATGATCGAGTGGAGGCGGATGTCCACCTTCTCGCGGTCGGCCACCGATTCGGCGTTGCGGTCGGGGCGCACGTTGAAGCCGATGACGATCGCGTCCGATGCGGTGGCCAGCAGCACGTCCGACTCGTTGATCGCGCCGACGCCCGAGCTGATCACGCGCACCTTGATGCGCTCGTCGCCGAGCTTCTGCAGCGAGTCGGCCAGCACCTCGGCCGAGCCCTGCACGTCGGCCTTGATGATGAGCGCGAGCTCCTTCACACCGCCGTCGGCGATGTGCTTCTGCAGCGACTCCAGCGTCATGCGGCCGCCACGCGCGCCGAGCGACTTGGCCTTGGCCTGTTCCTCGCGGAACACGGCAATCTGGCGGGCCTTGGCCACGTCGTCCACGGCCTGGAACGTGTCGCCTGGCGTGGGGACGCCGCCGAGCCCGAGCACTTCGACGGGCGTCGACGGGCCGACCTCGCGCACCGAGCGCCCGCGGTCGTCCTGCAGCGCGCGCACCTTGCCGACGATCGTGCCCACGAGCACCGTGTCGCCGACGTGGAGCGTGCCGTCCTGCACGAGCACCGTGGCCACGGGGCCGCGTCCGCGATCGAGCTTGCCTTCGAGCACCGTGCCCGAGGCGTTGCGCGCGGCGTTGGCCTTGTGCTCGCCGATTTCGGTGACGAGCAGGATCATCTCGAGCAGCGTGTCGAGATTCTGGTTGGCCTTGGCCGACACGGGCACCATCACCGTGTCGCCGCCCCACGCTTCGGCGAGGAGACCGAGTTCGGAGAGCTCGCGCATGACGCGTTCGGGGTTGGCGTCGGGCTTGTCGATCTTGTTGATGGCGACGATGATCGGCACCTTCGCCGCGCGTGCGTGATCGATGGCCTCGCGCGTCTGCGGCATGACGCCATCGTCGGCAGCGACCACGAGGACCACCACGTCGGTGACCTTCGCGCCGCGTGCACGCATCGTGGTGAACGCCGCGTGGCCGGGCGTGTCGAGGAACACGATCTTGCGACCGTTGAGTTCCACGGCGTACGCACCGATGTGCTGCGTGATGCCGCCCGCCTCGCGCTCGGCGACCCGCGTGGTGCGGATGCTGTCGAGCAGCGTCGTCTTGCCGTGGTCGACGTGGCCCATCACCGTCACCACCGGTGCGCGCGTGACGCGATCCTCCGGCTTGTTCGGGACGTCCTCGATCTCGACGATCTCTTCCTCGAACGACCGCACCTCGACCTCGGCGCCGAACTGGCGCGCGAGCATCGTGGCCGTGTCGGCGTCGAGCGTGCTGTTGATCGTCATGCGCATACCCTGTTCGAGCACGACGCGCATGACGTCCTTGACCTTGGCTTCGAGCTTGTCGGCCAGATCCTTGACCGTCATGCCCTCGGCGAGCGTGATGATGCGGGTGATGGGCGGCGGCGCCGCCGGGCCCTGCACCACGGGCGCTTCGAGACGCGAACGACGACCGCCGCTGCTCCTGCCGCCAGGACGCGGGCGGTGCCCGCCCGGGCCGCCCGGGCGATAGCCACCCCCGGGCTGTGGCGGACGCGGGAACTGCGCGGCACCCGGGCGCTGACCCGGCTGGCCGGCGGGACCGCCGAGCGGACGTCCGCCGGGACCGACAACGCCGGGGGCGCGGCCGATGTTGGCGTACGTCGGCTGGTAGCTCGGACGCGCCACCTGCGGCAGCGGCGAGCGAATGGGTTGCGTGGGCAGCGGACGCGGACCACCTGGCAACGCGGCTCCAGGTGGCAGCGGACGCGGCCCTGCTGACGGCGGTCGCGGCGGCCCTGCCGGTCCGGCAGGGCCAGCGGGGCCTGCCGCTGGCGGTGGGCGACGCACGGGAGCCGCCGGCGCTGGGGCCGGCCGGGGCGGACGCATCGGTGGCGCGCTCACCGGACGATTCGGATCCTCGACGCGCAGACGCAGCGACGAGGGCACCTGGCGGTCGGGATCGCTCTGACCGTCGGCCGCCGCGGCGGCGCCTTCCGGTTCGCGCGCGGGAGGGGCCTCGGGCCCGGTGACCCCGGTTGCTGCCGGTGCCGTGTCGCTCGCACGTGGTGTCGGCTCCGCCGGCACGTCGGCGACCGGCGGCGCGACGGGCGCAGCCGGCGTCGGCGCGTCCGCCTCCGGCGCGGACGCTTCGGCGACCACGGGTGTCTCGCGGACGTCGACCGATGTGCCGACGGGCGCGGGTGCCTCGACGACGGGCGCCTCGGCGGCCACGGCGGCTGGTGGCGGTGGGGCAGCGACGGGCGCGCCGGGTACCCTCAGGGCCTTGACGAGACGGGGCGGCGGCAGCGGGGCCGCCTTCGGGGGCTCCGGCGCGGCCGCGGTCTTCGCGGCCCCCTTCTTCCCGGCGGTACCCGGGCGTGCGGCGGGGCCTTCACTGAACATGTGCGCGGCGGGCGGGAGTGCGATGTTGCGCGTGCGCGCATGGCGCTCCACGAACTGCCGGGCCACCACCTCTTCGATGGTGCTCGAGGCCGAACGCACCTCGATGCCCGCCTCCGCCTTGAGGAGATCCATGACCTCCTGGCTCGGTGCGTTCAGCAGTTCCGCGACTTTGTAGATCCGGACAGTCGACAACGTGTCCCCTTCGTTCTAGTCCAGCCTTCGGACGTGCGGTTGGTGCACGTCCGGCCTTCGTTCTCCCTCGCCCTGCGCCGCAGCGGCGCGCGCGTGGGTCCTACGTCTGCTCTGGTTGGTCGGTCGTGCCCGCCGCGGCGGTGTCGGCCTCGACGTCCACGGGGGCTGGTGCATCGCCTGCCGGCTCGACCTCGTCTGCCGTGACGGCCTCGGCAACGGCCTGCTCGTCGGCAGGCGCCGCACCCATGTTGGGATCGAAGAGCGCATCCATGGCTGCCGCGCCCGTGAGCGGCACGTCGGCCTGCCCTTCGGCCACGGCATTCCAGTCGAACCCGGCGAGCTGCGCCTCGACTTCCTTGCGCTTCTCTTCCTCGCTCTTGATGTCGATCTTCCAGCCCGTGAGCTTGGCGGCGAGCCTGACGTTCTGACCCTTCTTGCCGATCGCGAGCGAGAGCTGCTTGTCTTCGACCACCACTTCCATCACGCGATCCTGGTCGTCGAGGATCGTCACGCGCTGCACGCGGGCCGGGCTGATGGCGTTCATCACGAACTCCACCGGATCCTCCGAGAACTCGACGATGTCGATCTTCTCGCCGCGCAGTTCGCGGATGATGGCCTGCACGCGCGTGCCCTTGATGCCCACGCAGGCACCAACGGGATCCACGTCGCGCTCGCGGCTGTAGACGGCCACCTTCGCGCGGTCGCCCGCCTCGCGCACGGCGCCGCGGATCATCACGGTGCCGTCGTAGATCTCCGGCACTTCCTGCTCGAACATCTTCACGAGCAACGCCGGGTCGGTACGCGAGAGGATCACCTGCGGTCCCTTGAGGTTCTCGTTCACGCTCTTGATCACCGTGCGTACGCGGTCGCCGATGGCGTAGTTCTCCGCGCGCGACTGCTCCTTGCGCGGCAGGTTCGCCTCGATGCGTCCGAGCTCCACGATGAGGTCGCCCTGCTCGAAGCGCTTGACGGTGCCGGTCACCACTTCGCCGACGCGCGAGGAGAACTCGTCGAACACGTTCCGACGCTCCGCTTCGCGCACCTTCTGGAAGATGACCTGCTTGGCGGTCTGCGCGGCGATGCGTCCGAGCTTCTCCTTGCTCTTGGGGAACTCGATCTCGTCTTCGAGCTCGATGCCGGCCGCGTATTCCTCGCCGTAGACCCTGTAGATGTCCTGCGCGTCGGCCAGCGAGATCTCGGTGGCCGCATCCGCGACGGTCTCGACGACCTTCTTCACCGCGAGGAGCTCGACCTCGCCCGTCTCGTGGTTCAGGCGTGCCTTGAGGTTCTCGCCGTCCTTGCCATAGGACTTGCGGGACGCCGTCAGGACGGCCTCTTCGATGGCCGTGATGACAATGTCAGGGTCGATCCCGCGCTCCTTGGCGAGGGTCTCGATCGACTGCACGAGCGGGTTGGTACTCATCGCGTCTAGAACTCCACCTCGAGGCGGGCCCGACCGATCGCTGCCAGCGGAATCCGCCGCTCCTTGCGGCGCCCCACCTGCAGGATGACGGCCTCGTCCTCCACACCGGCAATCCGGCCTTCGAAATGCGTCTGACCCTCGACGCCACCAGGCACCACCAGCTTTGCGATCCGCCCGCTGAACCGCCGATAGTCATCGGCGTGTCGCAGCGGTCGATCGAGGCCCGGTGACGACACCTCGAGAGTATGGGCGTGGTCGAGCACGTCCTCGACATCGAGAATCGTGCTCAGGTCAGTGCTCACCCGTTGACAGTCCTCGATGCCGATGGACTGCTCCGGTGTCTCCACGACCACGCCACCCTCGGCGTCGCGCTGCAGCGGTCGGTCGATGACGACGCGCAGCACCCAGCCACTCGACTCCCGCCGCAGCTGGATGTCGAAGATGTCGAGCCCGCAGGATCCGGCGACCCGTTCGGCCGCCGTCCGGACGCGCGCCAGGCGCGTATCGGTTGTCACGTCAACGAGACAGCGACCCCTGAAACACAAAGAGTGGGCAAAGCGGCCCACTCCGGAAGGGTAGCCTGAACTCCAATCGAGGACTGTACCACAACAGCCGGGCACTGGGCCCGCCTTCGCGCTCGCGCGCTACAGCCGGCAACCGGCAACGGGTAACCGGCAACCGGCAACCGCATGTCATTCATTCGTCATTCAGCATTCGTCATTCAGACAGGTCTGACGATGAGGTCGTAGCCGGCGGCGTCGACGATCTCGGCGTCGAGGAAGGTGCCGGGGGGCATGTCGGCCGGGTCGCAGTCGGTGAACACCACGACCGGGTCCACCTCCGGGGCCTGGCCGGAGAGGCGGCCCTGGAGGACGAGGTCGTGCTCGGGCGATGGACCGTCCACCACCACGCGGACGCGCTGGCCGATGCGCGCCTTCTGGCGCCGCGCGACGATCCGCCGCTGCGCCGCCATGACGCGGCGCTGCCGCTTCTGCTTCACGGCGGCCGGCACGTCGTCTTCCAGCGAGGCAGCAGCGGTGCCGTCCTGATGTGAGTACGTGAACACGCCGACGTGGTCGAACTCGACCGTCTTCACGAAGTCCACGAGCTGGTCGACATCGTCCTCTGTCTCGCCCGGGAACCCGACCACGAACGTCGTGCGGAGCGTGACGCCGGGCAGTGCGTCGCGCAGCGAGGCGAGCAGGCGCATGTAGCTCTCGCGCGTGCCGGGCCGCCGCATCCGCTTCAGCATCGCCGCCGACGCGTGCTGCAGGGGCAGATCGACGTAGCGCACCACCTTCTCGCAGGCGGCCATCGCCTCGATCGTCTCGGCGGTGATCGTGGTGGGATAGAGGTACAGGAGCCGGATCCACTCCAGTCCCTCGATGGCGTTCAGCGCCCGCAGCAGGCGCCCGAGCGCGCCGCGATCCTGCCTGTCGCGATCGATGCCGTAGAACGTGGTGTCCTGCGACACGAGCAGCAGTTCCTTCACGCCGCGCGCCGCCAGCGCACGCGCTTCGGCCACCACCGACGCTTCGTCGCGGCTGCGATAGGCGCCGCGCAGCTTCGGGATGATGCAGAACGCGCAGTTGTAGTCGCAGCCTTCGGCGATCTTCACGTACGCGTAGTGGCCCGGCGTGGTGAGGCGTCGAGGCGTGGCCGCGTCGTACAGGTAGGTGGGCAGCGGCGCGTCGGCATCGCGGTGCCGCGCGGCGCGCGCCTGATGTGCCCTGGCCTGATGTGGCTGTGCCGTGCCGTCAGCCCCTCGTGTGAAGAGCGAGACCGGCGCTGCTGCGGCGGCGTGCTGCGATTCACCCGCGATCGCGCCGACGATGTGGTCCACCTCGCCGGTGCCCAGCACGGCGTCGATCTCGGGGATCTGTTCTCGCAACTCCTCGCGGTATCGCTCCGCCAGGCAGCCCGTGACCACGAGCCGTCGCGCGCGGCCGCCGGTCTTGTGCTGCGCCATCTCCAGGATGGTGTCGATGGATTCCTGCTTGGCCGAATCGATGAACGCGCACGTGTTCACGACGAGCACGTCGGCGTCCGACGCATCCGCCGTCACGACATGCCCCGCCTGCTCGGCCAGGCCGAGCATGACCTCCGAGTCGACGAGGTTCTTGGGACACCCAAGGGAAACGAGGCCGATCTTCATGGGTACAGCCTGTACAGCATCCGCGGATACGGAATCGTTTCGCGGACGTGTTCGAGGCCGCAGATCCAGGCGACGACGCGTTCGATGCCCATGCCGAAGCCGGCGTGGGGGACCGAGCCGTAGCGGCGGAGATCGAGGTACCACTCGAACGCCTCCTGCGGGAGGTCGTGGTCCTTGATCCGCTGCAGGAGCAGGTCGTAGTCGTCGAGGCGTTGGCCGCCACCGATGATCTCGCCGTAGCCTTCGGGCGCCAGCATGTCGACGCACAGCGCCAGGTTCGGCTGCTCCGGGTCGGGCTTCATGTAGAAGGCCTTCACCGCAGCCGGGTAGCGGTGAACGAGCACCGGCCTGTCGAACTGGCCCGACAGCACGGTCTCGTCGGTGCCGCCGAAGTCGCCGCCCCATTCGACTGGCAGGCCGGCCCCCTTCAGGCGATCGATCGCGTCGGTGTACGAGATGCGCGGGAACGGCGTCGTCACGGTTTCGAGCTTCGACGTGTCGCGTTCGAGCTGCGCGAGCTCCGGGCGCCGCTTGTCGAGCACGCGAGCGACGACGGACTCGACGAGCTGCTCGGCGAGCGTCATGGTGTCGTCGAGATCGGCATAGGCCACCTCGGGTTCCACCATCCAGAACTCGGTGAGGTGCCGGCGCGTCTTGCTCTTCTCCGCACGGAACGTCGGGCCGAAGCAGTACGTCTTGCCGAGCGCCATCGCGTTGGCCTCGTTGTACAGCTGTCCGCTCTGCGTGAGATACGCGGTCGTGTCGTCGAAGTAGCGCACCGGGAACAGCGTGGTGGTGCCTTCGCACGCCGACGGCGTGAAGATCGGCGTGTCTGCGAGGATGAAGCCGCGGCTGTTGAAGAAGTCGCGCACCGCGTCGATCACCTCGTGCCGCACGCGCAGCGCGGCGTGCTGCCGCTGCGATCGGATCCAGAGGTGCCGCCGATCCATGAGGTAGTCGACGCCGTGTTCCTTGGGCGTGATGGGGAAGTCGTGCGCCTCGGCAATCACGGTGAAGCCCGTCCCCGTCAGCTCGAACCCGCCCTTGGCGCGCGCATCGGCGCGCACCGTGCCCGTGACGACGATCGCCGTTTCCTGCGAGAGATGGTCGGCCTGCGCGAACCGCTCCTCGCCGATGTCGGCCTTCGACATCACCACCTGGATGAACCCGGTGCCGTCGCGCACGATGAGGAAATGGATCTTCCCGCTGGATCGGCGGTTGTGCAGCCAGCCCCGGAGCGTGACCTCCTGACCGGCGTGGTTGGCGATGTCCTGGATGTAGACGACGGGCGGCATGGTCAAGGGACAGGATCGCACAGAGCAGGACAGAGGACGGAGGAATGAGGAAAGGATTGGAGGCCATCCGGTTGCCGGTTGCCGGTTGCCGTTCTGTTTACTGATCCTCGAACGTGAACGTGGTGTCGAGGACCAGGGATTCCAGGCGTCGGCGGGCGGCGGCGGCGCGGTGGAGGGTCGGGAGGGAGCCGTCGGGGGCGGCGGCGAGTTCGAACAGGAGGGTGTCGTCGTAGCCGACCTTCTGGAAGCCGATTACCAGTTCCGCCCAGTCGATCGCGCCGGCGAAGGGCAGCAGATGGTCGTCTCTGCGGCCGCCGTTGTCGTGCAGGTGCGTGGTCACGAGGTATCCCGCAACCTCCTCCAGGGCGTCGACGACGTCGCCCTGGAGACGCGCGTGGCCGACGTCCAGACAGATGCCGAGCGTCGTCAGGTCGTTGTCTTCGATGAGGCGGACGAGCTGACGCGCTGTCGAGAGGGCGTTCGGGATCAGCTCCACGGCGATGCGTACGCCGACGCGACTGGCGACGGGGATGAGCGCATCGAGCGTGCGCAGCACCGCGTCGCGCTGGTTGTCGCCGGTCGGCGGCGCGTATTCGTCGGGGACGCCCAGGTGCAGCACGAGGTACTGGTAAGGCGCCACTGTCGCCAGTTCCAGGGCGTGCGTGCACTCGGCGATGGTCCGCGCACGGTGCGCGGGATCCGCGGAGGCCGTCGAGAACGGCGGGCCCCACGTGGTGCCGTGCAGGAACTCGGTGATCGGCGCGTGGACGCTGTGCAGGCGGACGCCGGCGTCGGCGCACCAGCGCGCCAGATCGCGTCCCACCTGCAGGTCGTGGTAGTCGACGTGCGATCGCGTGGCGAACACCTCCACTGCGGTGAAGCCCGCAGCGGCGATCGCCTCGAGCTGCGACGGCCCGAGCGTCTCGGCGTGGAACAGGTGCGTGGAGAGACCGAAGTCCACGGGAAGATTCTACTCAGGAAGTCAGGGAAGGCAGGCGCTCGGACGTCAGGCGTTCAGCGCAGTTCGTCGACGTGGGCGGCGAGGAGATCGTGGAGTCTGCCGAACGCCGGATAGCGCGCCAGGTTGGTGCGCACGTGGCGCAGGGTGCGGGGGATGTACTGGATGTACACCGGATTCTGGCGCGCCGTGGTCTGGTAGCCGAACGTGCCGAGCGCTTTCAGGTTGCGCTGCAGCGACATCGCGTCGAAGCGCTCGCGGAACGCCCGTTCGGTGTCCGGGCGGCCGGTGAGCGCGAGGAAGTACGCCAGCAGCCAGTTGACCATCGAATCCGACAGGTCGACGTACGAATCGCGCAGCAGGGACGCGAGGTCGTATGTATCGGGTCCGAGGCGGGCATCCTGGAAGTCGATCAGGTACAGGCGCTGGCTGTGCAGCATCAGGTTGCGGCTGTGGTAGTCACGATGGCACAGCACGCGTTCTTCAGCGGCCAGGCGCTGGACGAGCAGGCGCAACTCGACCCGGATCGCCTCCAGCGTCACGTCGTCGAGCGCCACGCCGCGGTAACCGAGCAGGTAGTGCTTCAGGAAGAACTCCATCTCCCAGCCCAGCTTCGCCTCGTCGAACGCGATGCCGTATGGCAGGTACGTGTCCGAGGCGAGGTCCTTCCCGCGATGCTGCAGCGTGGCGATGAGACGGACCGCTTCGCGATAGAGCTGGCTGTGCTCCTCGGGCGTCGCCATGCCGAGGTGCGCCTGCAGCGTCACGTCGCCGAGGTCTTCGAGCAGCAGCAGCCCCAGGTCGGGTGCCTCGTCGAGGATCGACGGCACCGGCACCGGCATTCGTTCGAGCAGGCGCGTCACGTTCAGGAACGGCAGCGAGTCGTCGAACGGTGCCGGATAGCCCGCCAGCACCATCGTCCGTCCGTCGGGAGAAATCAGGCGGAAATAGCGTCGATCCGACGCATCGCCGGTGAGCGGCACCACGCGCACGCCACGCGCGCGATGCCCGCTTCGCTCGAGATACTGCTCCACACGATCCTGAAACGAGTCCACCATCAGCGCAGCAGCATAGCGCGGACTCCACCTGCGCTTCAGCAGATCTCGCCGATGACGTGCGTGCCCGGCGCGAGGCGGGTGCGGCCCGTGACGATCGCGTTCTCGAGGAGACAGTCGTCAGGGACGTGCGCGCCGGGCCAGACGATGGTGTTGCGGATCGTGGCCGATGCGGAGAGGACGGCCGTCGCGTCGATGACGTTGCCGTGTGCGTCACCGGCCAGGCGCAGGCAGGTGCGGCGATAGTCGTCCACCGTCCCCACATCGTCGAAGTGCGCGTCGAAAACGGCGCCGCGCACCGTTCCCGGATGTGATGCCATCAGGCGTGGGTAGACCTCCAGCACGCTCTCCGATGGCGTGTCGTCGGGCAGTGGCGCGAGAACCTCTCGCTGGACGAGTTGAATGCCGGGGAAGTGCACGCTCGGGACCGGACTGGTGCGAGGCACGAATCCCGCGATCGCGCCCGCCGCAAGTACACCTTCACCCTGCGCCGCTACCGGCGCGTCGAGCACGACGCCCCCATAGCGTCCTGGCTGCGGGTGCCGCATCAGGCCCAGCGTGACGAGCGCACCGCTGCGGAGATGGACGTCCCACAACGCGCGGATGGGCATGTCGCACAGCGTGTCGCCGTTGACGATGAGCACCGTGTCGCCGTCGACGAGCGGCAGCGCGTGGCGTGGACCGCCGGCCGAGCCGAGCACGCGCGGCTGTTCCCACGAGTAACGCACGCGGATGCCGCACTGCGATCCGTCGCCAATCGCGCGCGTCACCGTGTGCGGCAGATGGTGAAGGTTGAGAACCGCCTCGCGGATGCCGGCGTCGGCAAGCCGCGTGAGGATGCGGCACGCCAGCGCCTCGGCGCCAACGGGCATCGCGGGCTTGGCCAGGATGTCGCTCAACGGACGCAGGCGCGTGCCGAGGCCTGCCGTGAGGACGATGGCGGGAGGTGGCCAGGTGCTCATGCGGGGAACAGCATGTTCGGGCCGAGCCCCAGCGCCGCGCCGCGTTCGCCATGGAGCCTGTGGTACGACGCGGTCACGTACTGCGCGGGCGTGAAGCCCAGTGTGGCGGCGAGCGCCGTGATGCGCGCCTCCTCGCCTTCGAGTTCCAGGAACACGCCGACGGGTGACTCGTCGATCGAGACGACGCACGACGCGTCACCGAACTCTTCCCGATACTTCTGGTAGCGGAACACCACGCGGTATCCGAGCGCGTCGATGATGGCGCGCGTGGCGGCGGCATCGGTGGTGCCTGTCTCGAACTCCGGGCGGACCTTCATCGTCCCGCGCTCGGGCGGCCCCTTGAACGTCAGGATGCTCCTGGCATCCTCGAGCCGCAGCCGCAGCGCGCAATGGCGTGCGCGGAGCGAGCCATCCGGCGCATCGTACAGCGCGTCCTCCTGGAGGCGGCGCGCGCGGAGCAGAGGAAGGCCGAGCGCGCCGACGGCGGCACGCGCGGCCTCAACTGAGGGGTACTCGAGCTTGATCTCGCGCTCGATCACTATTCCTTGCGGATGGCGACGCCGGCTTCCTCGCCGTCGCGCAGCACGATGATGCGCGCGAGACGGCCGCTGGTCACCGCCTGCAGTTTCCTGCGGGCGTCGGCGGCGCTGGTCACCGCTTCGCCGTTGATCCGCGTGATGACGTCGAAGCGGCGCATGCCGCCGCGTGCGGCAGGCCCCGTCGGGTCGAGTTCGGTCACCAGCGCGCCTGTCGTGGCACGCGGCAGTTCGAGGCGGCGCGCGATGTCGGGCGTGATGTCGTCGAGCGAGATGCCGAAGCCGGCGCTCTCCTCGACGCTCTCTTCACGCTCCGACGTGGTGCCCGATTCCGCATCGAGATCGAGTTCCCCCACGGTCACGTTGAGCGACGTCGCCTTGCCGTCGCGCAGCACCTGCAGGGGGACCGTGGTGCCGGGCCGCGTGCGCGTCACCAGATCGACGAGCTGTTCGCGGTTCTTGATCGGCTTGCCGTTGAACTCCGTGATCACGTCGAGCGGTTTCAAGCCGGCCCTGGCGGCGGGCCCACCGGCGGTCACCGCGTGGACGAGCGCGCCGGCGCGCGTGGTGAGGCCGTAGTCCTGGTACGACTCGGCGTCGATCCCCATGATTGACACGCCGATCATCCCGCGTGTGACCTTCCCCGACCGCAACTGCGGCACGAGCTCGCGCACCAGGTTGATCGGTACCGCGAAGCCGATGCCCATGTTGGAGGCCTGGCCGGCGCGGTCGCTGAGGATGGCCGTGTTGATCGCGATCACCTCGCCACGCACGTTGAGCAGCGGACCGCCGGAGTTGCCCGGATTGATGGCCGCGTCGGTCTGCAGCATGTTGACCGTGCGCGACGGCGTGACGGGGAATTGCCGGCTCAGCGCGCTCACCACGCCCACGGTCACCGTGTGGTTGTAGTTGAACGGGTTGCCGATCGCGACAACGAAGTCGCCCGGCTGCATCTGGTCGGAATCACCGAACCGCACCTGCTGCATGGCTTGCACGGGCTTCTTGGCCAACTGGATCAACGCGCTGTCGGTGAGCGGGTCGCGCCCGACGATCTTCGCCTCGTACTCCATGCCCGCGTCGTCGCCGTAGAACGCGACGTGGATCTTGTTCGAGTTCTCCACCACGTGGTTGTTGGTGAGGATGAGGCCCTCGCCGGCGTCGATGATGAAGCCGGTGCCGGCGCCCTGCGTGCGCGGGCGCCGCTGCGGCAGGCGGTTCTGCTGTCGCTGCTGATCGGGCAGAAAGCGCCGCAGGAAATCCTCGCCGCCAAAGAATTCGGTGAGCTCCTCGGTGCGCGGCGTGGACTCGGTGCGGATGTTCACGACGGCGGGCGAGACCTCGCGCGCAATCGTCCTGAACGTCGTGGCGTCGATGCTGCCACTGATGGGCGCGCTGTTGGCGGGAGGGGCTGCCGTCAGCGGCTGTGCCGACGAGGATGGCGACAGGTCGAGCCGCGAGGCCAGCACCATGCCGATGGCCACAGAGGCGATGGCCAGGAGCACCGCGTAAAAGAGCGTGGTCTTGCGAGTGGACATTGCGTACGTTCTCCGTCCTGCTTGTGTAGCTAGGCCAGCGCCGCGATCGCCGGCTGGCAGGGCCCGCTCACGCGCGCCTCCCTGCCCATGATGACGACGTTGATCTCCGTGCGTACCCCGAAGGTGGGGAAATACAGGCCGGGTTCGATCGTGAACCCCGAGCCGGGCAGGAGCTGCCGTTCGTCGCGCGTCTCGTAATCGTCGAGGTGGGCACCATTTCCATGGACGCTCTCGCCGAGGCTGTGGCCGGTCCGGTGCAGGATGGCGTCGCCGTAGCCGGCGTCGATGAGGACCTGCCGCGTCGCGGCATCCACCTCGAAGCCGCGCGCGAAGCGCCCGGCGTCGAGTGCGGCCTGCACGGTGGCGACGGCCGTGTCGCGGCCCCTGGCGATCGCGTCGAAGGCGTGTGCCATCTCAGCGGGGACCGTGGTGCCCGTGTAGCCCACCCAGGTGATGTCGGCGAACACGGCACCTGGCGTCGCCAGCTTGCCCCACAGATCGAGGAGCACGAGCTGGTCGCGTTCGATCGGCAGGTGCACGGCGGCTGTCGGCAGGTAGTGCGGGTTCCCCGCGTTGGCCATCACGGCCACGACGGGTGGGTCCGAGCTGACGAGCCCCTCCTCGGCGAACCACTGCACCATCTGCTGCTGGAGCGCGTATTCGGTTGACGGGGCGCCTGCGGCCACGGCGCGGAGCGCGTCGAACGCCCTGTCCTTGATGCGATGGAGGGCGGCCGACGCCGCCAGGTGCGTGTCGACCTGCGCCGGCGTCCACACGGCCTCGAACGCCTGCACCAGGTCGCCCGACGACACCACCTCGACCCCGCGAGCACGGACCGACTCCAGCGTCCCGGCGTCCACGCGCGAGAGGTAGGGGATGTTGCAGTCCGGCGAATACTCCATGGCCACGCGGCGGGCACCGGCCAACAGGGCGTCGAGCCCCTGGTCCAGCGACAGGCGGCCGGCGTAGGCCTGCATGTCCCCCGGCAGACCGTCCAGGTTGTGGCGTTCGATGGCGTGGACCAGCCCCCGGGGCGTGCCCTGCGCCGGGATGAAGTAGTACCACCGCCGCGTCGTCATCTTGGGGGCGTGGGTGAGGCCCGCCAGCGACTGGGCGATGGGGTTGGACCCATGGAAATCGTAGAGCAGCCAGCCGTCCAGGCCGGCGGCGGCGAGACTCGCCTGGATCGCGGCGACGTCGAGGGGCATCGGAAAAGTATACGACCTCGGCCGCGGGGTTCCCCGTCGCGTCTTATAATCCCGAGTTGCCCGGCGCTGATGCCAGCGCGTATTCGGATCGAGCGCTCGCACGCGTGCGGGTGCCGATCCCCGGAACCACTATGCGTAGATTCGTGTCATCCACGGCGCTGTTCGCGCTGCTGGCCGGTGCCGCCCTCGTCGCCCAGCAGGGTGGTGGCCAGCCTCCCGCTCAGGACGTCCAGCGTCCCACCTTCCGCGCCCAGATCGACTACGTCGAGGTCTCCGCCATCGTCACCGACGATGACGGGAACCTGGTGTCGGGGCTGAAGAAGGAAGACTTCCAGATCTTCGAGAACGGCAAGCCGCAGACGGTGGCCGTCTTCGAGCCCGTACAGATCCCGTTCCGGCAGCCGGACCGGACGCTGATCGACGGCCGGCCCCTGAAGTTCGACGTGTTCAGCAACGAGGGCGTGCGCGACGGCCGCGTGTACGTGATCCTGCTCGACGACTACCACGTCGGTGCGCTGCGCGGGAATCTCGTCAAGCGCGCAGCACGCGAGTTCGTGGAGAAGCACGTGGCCGCCAACGACCTGGTGGCCGTGATCCATGCCAGCGGTCGCAGCAACGCCTCGCAGGAGTTCACGTCGAACAAGGAACTGCTGTTGGCGTCGATCGACAAGTTCATGGGCATGAAGATCCGGTCGGCGCTGCTGGAGCGGCTGGACGACTACCGCAATCGCGTCGAGTTCATGAACGCGATGCGGAGCGAGAGCGACTCGGACACCAGGCGCGACAAGGCGCTCGACATGCTCGACCCGCAGCGCGCGTACAACGCGCGTTCCTCGATGGACACGCTCCGCAACATCTCGCGCGTGCTCGACACCGTCAACGGCAGCCGCAAGGCCGTTCTCTTCTACAGCGAAGGCATCGACTACAACATCGTCGACGTGATGGGTGCGGACACGGGCGCGCGGCATGCCACCGACGTCCTCTACTCCGTGCGCGATGCGATCGGCGCGGCCACGCGCAGCAACGTCGCGTACTACACGATCGATCCGCGCGGCCTGTCGGCCATGTCCGACGACGAGATGGACATCCAGGCGTCGCCGCAGGACGTCACGCTCGGCCTCAATTCGTGGAACCTCCGCGACGAGCAGCGTCTCGCCCAGATGAACCTGATGTCGCTGGCCGAGGAGACTGGCGGGGCCGCGTCGGTCAACTCCAACGATTTCTCGAGAATCTACGACCGCATCGTCCGCGACAGCAGCAGCTACTACCTGCTCGGCTACTACCCGACCGACGAGCGCCGCAACGGCAGCATCCGCCGCATCCAGGTGAAGGTGGATCGCAAGGGCGTGAAGGTGTTCGCGCGCAAGGCATACCAGGCGCCGAAGAACAGGGACGAGAAGAAGATCACCGAGTCGGCCACCGGGACGTCGCCCGAGGTGAAGGCCGTGCTCAACGCGGCCCTCCCGACGCCCGGTCTGAGCCTGTCGGTCAACGCCGTCCCGTTCAAGGGCGCCAACAAGAAGACGTCGGTGGCGGTCACGGTGCAGGTGGACGGCGACAAGCTCGCTCTCCGGGAAACGGGCGACACGTTCACCAACGCGCTGGAGATCTCGATGATGGCCATGGACTTCTCGGGCAAGGTGCCCGATGGCGATCGCGCCAATCTCGAGCTCAAGCTGCGCAGGCAGACGCGGGACCTGATGGTGCAGTCCGGTATCAGATCGGTGACCACGCTCGATCTGCCGCCGGGCCGGTACCAGCTGCGTGTCGGCGCGCGCGAGGCCAACAACGGCGCGGTCGGCTCGGTGTTCATGGACCTCGACGTCCCGGATTTCTCGGTGCCGTTCAGCATGAGTGGCCTCCTGTTGTCCTCGTCTGCCGCCGGGCTCACGCCCACGCCCCGGATGGAGGAGACCCTGAAGGCGTTGCTGCCCGTGCCGCCGACGACCGCGCGCGGGTTCGCCACGGCCGAGACGCTCTTCGGCTATGTCGACGTGTACGACTCGCTCCAGCCGGCGCATGCCGTGGACATCACGACCTCTGTGACGCGCGTCGACGGCACGAAGGTGTTCTCGACGACAGACGAACGCCAGTCGTCCGAGCTGGGGACCAGCAAGGGTGGTGGCTATGGCGTGCCGTTCACGGTACCGCTGACCGATATCGAGCCAGGTCTCTACGTGCTGAACGTCGAGGCGAGACCACGTCTCGCAAACAGGTCGGCCGTGTTCCGGGAGGCGACGTTCGCCGTGTACGGTCCGCCCACATCGTCGGCGTCCACCGCACCGCGCATCGTGCCGATCGCACACGGCCCGCTGAGCAACGGCGCGACGGCGCGCGAGTCGGTGGCGCGGTCGCCGGAGGAGTGGGGTGCCCTGTGGGCGTCGCTGCCCACCAAACAGGCCGCACCACAGGTGGCCTTCGACCAGATGATGGTCGTGGGCGTGTTCGTGGGCAACAAGCCGACGACAGGCTACAAGGTCGAGATCACGGGGGCCCGCATCGACGGCGACGCGCTCGTCATCGAATGGCGTGAGGTGCCGCCGGCCGAGGGTTCCAGCGTGAACGCCACGGTGACGACCCCATTCGCAGTGGCCGGTGTGGAGAGACACGACGGGCCGGTGCGCTTCGAGAAGGCCGGCAGCTAGATGCGCAGCACCGAGCGCACATCGCTCGGGCTGACCCGGCGGCAGGCGGCGCTCGTGGCCTACTCCGCCGGCTGGATCACCGGCCTCGTGGTGCTCTGGCTCGAGGGGCAGGACAGGGACACGCGGTGGCACGCCGCGCAGTCGACGGTGGGCTTCGGTCTGCTGGCCCTCGCGGGTGTCCTGTGCATGGCGGTGGCCACGATCGGCCTGCTCTCGTCCATGATCGTGTTCCGCATCGGTCTGGTGGGCGTGCAGGTCGTTGTCGCCGTCGGGATCGCGCTCTGGGCGTGGTCGCTCGTCCGCGTCGCGCTCGGCGGCACGCCCCGCTGGCCCCTGATTGGCGCCCGCGTCGACGCCCTGGCCGACCCCTCTCGCTCGGCGTAGGGCCTGACGTGTCCGGCCCGTTGGCATCACCGTATGCCGGTCAGGCTCGGAGAGCCGACCCCGCCACCAGGCGGCAGAGGACGTAGAATCGACGTGTTCTCTCCATAGGAGGCAGGATGCGTCGAACGCTGCTGTCACTGCTGGTCTTGGTCGCCTCGTCTGGCGTCGTGTCGCTCGATGGCCAGGCTCCCGCACAGCCCGCGTTCCGCGCCGGCACCACCGTCGTCGAGGTGTCGGCCATCGTCACCAAGGACGGCGTGCCGGTGGCGGACCTCCGCGCCGATGAAGTGGTCGTCCTGGACAACGGCAAGCCACAGGAACTGGTGGCGTTCGAGTTCGTCGATCTCGGGCGCGTGGAAGGACCGGCGCAGCGGCGCGATTTCGTGCTCGTGCTCGACGACCTGCACATCGCCGCCGAGCAGTCGGCGCCCACCATCGACGCGGCGCTGGCGTTGGTCGATGCGCTCGGACCGTACGATCGTCTTGCCGTCTCGACGACCGGGGCCGTGAATCTCTCCTTCGAGTTCTCGACCCAGAGGGAGGCGGCTCGCGAGACGATCCGCAAGTTCCGGGGGCAGATGCCTCGCGGACAGTACATGGCGGGCCGGCTTGGAGGGGCAGAAGCCTCGGCACGATCGCGGATCGCCCTCGACGTGCTCGGTCAGATTTGCGAAGCGGTGCGGTCCGATACTGCTGAACGACGCGCGCTGCTGCTCTTCAGCACCGGATACGTGGAGCTCAGACCGGACATTGGCAACAGGGATACGCAGAACATCTGGCCTGACTATCTCGAACTGCTGCGTGAGGCCGCGCTCGGCAATGTCGCCATCTATACGGTGGACCCGCGTGGTCTTCGCGCGCCGAATACGCCCGCGCCCTGGGTATCTGGGGGGCCGCCGACGATGGGGTCACCCACCGCGCTGGCGTCGGACGTCACGGGCAGCAACGCCATCCTCGCACTGAATACCGGCGGCGTGCAGACGCGCTGGACCAACGACCTCACCGCCGGGTACGCACAACTCCTGCAGGACAGCCGCCAGTACTACCGTCTGGCGTACGTCCAGCCGGAGCCCGCGCCGGGCAAGGCGCAGCCGCAGACCCGCGGCATCAAGGTGAAGGTGACGCGCCCCGGCGTGGACGTCCGCGCCCGCCAGCGCTACGCACCCGCCAGGGACGCCTCGTAGAAGCACCGGTTGCCGGTTTGCCGGTTGCCCGTTGCCGGCTGTCTACAGCTCCCCGTTCCACTCTTCGGGTTCGGCGGCCGTGGCACGGATGATTTCCAGGTGCCACTTGCCGCCGCCCCAGGGTTCGATCACCTCGGCGACCACCACGTCGACGAGCACCTCGTGGAAGGTGCGCGTCTCCGGATCGCCCTCGAGGTGGTACGCCGATTCGTCCCACCCGAACGTGGGATACAGCGCCAGCGTCAGGAACAGATCGTATCCGTCGTCCACGACGATGAGCTGTCCGCAGGGACGCTTCAGCGTGGAGTGGTAGATGAGGTATTTCTCCGCGCTGTGCGCGCGGATGTAGCGCTTGAGCGCGAACTCGCGCGCCACGATCTCCTCGACGGCGATCTTCTTGTCCCAGCAGTCGCGGCAGTACTTCTCCTCGCCACGCGGCTCGGACACCTCCTTCGCGTTGCACAGGGCGCAACGCGCGCTCGACACGGTACGGCGCGACATCGCAGGGCTCGCTATCTGGCAGACAGGCTCGCGTCGAACGCGGGGAGGTACATCCGCTCCACGTACTCCTTGAGCATGCGGCGCGTACAGAAGTGCGGCGCCACGGTACGGATCGACTGCTTGACCATCTGCACCCAGCGATGCGGCACATCGTCGTCGCCACGGTCGTAGAAGGCCGGCACCACTTCCTGTTCGAGCAGGCGATAGAGCGTGTCGGCATCGGCCGCGTCCTGCGCGCCCTGATCGCCGTGTACCACGCCCGGATCGATGAGCCAGCCGTTGCCGCCCGCGAATCCCTCGGGCCACCAGCCGTCGCCGATGCTCACGTTGAGCACGCCGTTGGCGGCCGCCTTCATGCCGCTCGTGCCGCTGGCTTCGAGCGGCTTGCGCGGGTTGTTGAGCCACACGTCGCAGCCCTGCACCAGGTAGTGCGCCACGTGCAGGTCATAGTCCTCGACGAACGCGATGCGCCCGCCGAAGCGCGGATCGAGCGCGCGGCGGTAGATGCCCTGCAGCGCGTGCTTGCCGCCCTCGTCGGCCGGGTGCGCCTTGCCCGCGAAGACGATCTGCACCGGCCGCTTGGCGTCGTTGAGCAGCCGCGCGAGGCGGTCGGGGTCGTGGAAGATCAGGTCCGGCCGCTTGTACGCGGTCATGCGGCGCGCGAAGCCGATCGTGAGGGCTTCCTGATCGAGCAGCGTGCCGCTCGCGACCACGCGTGAGAGCGGGATGTTCTCGCGCACCCAGCGGTCGCGCACCCGATCGCGCACGAAGTGGTACATGAACGCGCGCATCCTGTCGCGCACGCGCCACAGGACATCGTCGGGAATCTGCAGCACCGCGTCCCACACGGCCGGGTCGTCGTGCCGCGCGCGCCAGTCGGCGGGCAGGTAGTCGTCGAGCGTCGAGCCCAGTTCCAGCGACAGCCAGTTGGTGAGGTGGACGCCGTTGGTCACGGCCTTGACGGGCTCGTCCTGCGGCGGCAGTTCCGAGATGAGCGGCGCCCACATCTCGCGCGTCACCTCGCCGTGGAGCTGGCTCACGGCGTTGATGAACGCCGCGCTGCGCATGGCGAGTGCCGTCATGTTGAAGAGCGTGCCGCTGCCATTGTCGTAGCGGCCGAGCGCGAGGAAGTCTTCCCGGTGGTCGCCGAGCCCCCCCCAGCAGCCGGCCAGGTGTGCCTCGACCATGTGGAAGGGGAACGCGTCGTGGCCGGCAGGCACCGGCGTGTGCGTCGTGAAGACGGTGTCCTGGCGCACGAGCTCGTGGGCCTGCGCGAACGAGTAGCCCTGCTCGAGGAACTCGCGGATGCGTTGCAGCACCACGAAGGCGGCATGGCCTTCGTTGAGGTGCCACACGGCCGGGTCGTAGCCCAGGGCGCGGAGCACGCGGACGCCGCCGATGCCGAGGATGATCTCCTGCTGCACGCGCATTTCGCGATCGCCGCCGTAGAGCCGGGCCGAGAGCTCGCGATCCCATGGCGCGTTCTCGGGCAGGTTGGTGTCCATCAGGTAGAGCGCGATGCCACCGAGCTTCACCTGCCACACCGAGACCAGCACCGTGCGGTTGCCGAGCGGGACCTGGATGACCAGTTCCTCGCCGTCGGCACCACGCGCGCGCTGCGTGGCCGCGTTCTCCCAGTTGATCTGCTCGTAGTGCTCCTGCTGCCACCCGTCGGCGGTCATGCCCTGATGGAAGTAGCCCTGCGGGTACATGAACCCGACGCCCACGAACGGCAACCCGAGGTCCGAGGCTTCCTTGCAGTGATCGCCAGCGAGCACACCGAGGCCGCCCGCGTAGATCGGGAGGGACTGGTGGATGGCGAACTCCGCCGAAAAGTAGGCGATCGGCCTGTCGCGTCCGATCGTCGTGCGGGTGGCCCACCACGTGTTCGCGCCCGTGCGCGCCGCCGCAAGCTGACCCATCGCGTCGTCGTAGATGGCGAGGAAGGCCGGATCCGCCGCAACGGCCGCGAACCGCTCGGGGCTCACCAGCCGCAGCATGCGGACGGGATTGTGGGCGGTGAGCCGCCACGTCTTGTAGTCGAGGCGGCGGAACACCTCGCGCGCGTCACGGTGCCAGACCCACCAGAGGTCGGTGGCCAGATCCTGGAGACCAGCGATGCGTTCGGGGAGGACGGGGAATTCGGACATTGGTTCCTTCAGCGTTCCTGCGGACTCGGAGCGGCCAGCCAGCGATTCCGGCCGGCCATCGACCGCCTATCGTACACTCTGGCGCATGCCAACACGCCTGAATCGCCGAGATTTCGTCCGCACAGGTGCCGCCGCGGCAGGCCTCGGCCTAGCCGGTCGCGTCGAGGGCGCCCCTGCCGCCCACCAGCCGGCTCCGGCCGTCAGGCGGAGCCAGGCGCGGCCCGTGGTGATTGCCTCCGCCAACGGCAATTCCCGCCTGCACGACGGCAACGAGACCTGCGTCGCCCGGGCCTTCCGGCTCATGACCGGCGGCACCGACGTACTCGAAGCCCTCATCGCCGGCGTCAACATCGTCGAACTGGACCCGAAGGAGACGAGCGTGGGGTACGGCGGACTGCCCAACGCCGACGGCGTGGTGCAACTCGATTCGTGCTGCATGCACGGGCCGAAGAAGCGGGCCGGTGGCGTCGCGGCGCTCGAAGGCGTGCGCATGCCCTCGAAGGTGGCCCATGCGGTGCTGCAGAATACCGACCACCACCTGCTTGTCGGTGCCGGTGCGCAGCAGTTCGCGCGCCAGATGGGGTTTGCCATCGAGGACGACCTCAACACCGAGACCTCGCGGAAGCTGTGGCTCGAATGGAAGCGCCGGCTCGATCCGGAGCACTTCCTCGATCCCGACAAGCGCGCGCAGGCCGGCTTGGACGCCGGGTGGTCGATGGTGCGCGACGGCCTCATCGACCGCGAGCACTACTTCGGCACCATCAACTGCGACGGCATCAACGCGAAGGGCGAGATCTGCGGCGTGACGACCACGAGCGGCCTGGCGTGGAAGATCCCGGGCCGCGTGGGCGATTCGCCGATCCTCGGGGCGGGCCTCTACGTGGATGGCGATGTGGGCGCCGCAGGCTCGACGGGCCGTGGCGAGGCCAACCTGTATGGTTTGTGCTCGTACCTGATCGTCGAGCTGCTCCGTCAGGGCAAGTCGCCCAGGGACGCCGGCATGGAAGCGCTTCGCCGCGTCAAGGCCAACACGATCGAGAAGCGTCTGCTCGATCCGAAGGGGTCGGGTAACCCGCGCTTCGGCCTGAATTTCTACATCGTGAACAAGGCGGGCGAGTTCGCCGGCGTCTCGATGTACCCGAGCCAGTACGCCGTGTGTACGGAGAATGGCCCCGAGACGCTGAAAACCGAAGCACTTGTGGAAGGCCCGGAGCCGGCGTGAAATTCGCCGCATTGACCCCAGTGGCGGCGCTCGTGCTCGCGACGGGTGTGGCGGCCGGGCAGCCGGCGGACCGGGCGGCGGCGTTTGCCGCGGCGTATCCAGAGATCGACAGGGCGTTCACCGACTACGCGCGCGACGCGCACGTGCCGGGAATGGCGTGGGGCGTGGTCGTCGACGGGCGACTCGTGCACCAGGGCACGTTCGGCGTGCAAAGCACCGAGACGCAGGCGCCCGTGACGGCGGACACCGTCTTCCGCATCGCGTCAATGACCAAGAGCTTCACCGCAGCGGCCATCCTCGCGCTGCGCGACGATGGGAAGCTCGCGCTCGACGATCCTGCAGAGCGCTACGTGCCCGAACTGGCGTCGCTGCGGTATCCCACGAGCGACGCACCGCGCATCACCATCCGCCACCTGCTCTCGCACGCAACGGGATTTCCCGAAGACAACCCGTGGGGCGACCAGCAACTCGCGCTGTCCGACGAGGCGATGTCGGCGCTCATGCGGCAGGGCATCCCGTTCTCGAACCCGCCGGGCCAGGCCTACGAGTACTCCAACTACGGCTTCGCGATCCTGGGGCGCATCGTCACGCAGGCGTCGGGGATGCCGTATCGCGACTACGTGCGTGCGCGTCTCCTCCAGCCGCTCGGCCTGTCGGCCACCACGCTCGACGCTCCTGCGGTGCCTGCCGCTCGCGTGGCGCACGGATATCGGTGGGAAGACGAGCGGTGGAAGGAAGAGCCACCGCTGCCAGACGGGGCGTTCGGCGCGATGGGCGGCATGCTGACGTCGCTGCGCGACCTGTCGACGTACGTCGCGTGGTTGATGGACGCCTGGCCTGCGCGCGATGGCGACGATACGGGACCGTTGCGGCGGTCGTCGCGCCGTGAGATGCAGCAGGTGTGGCGTGGCAGTCCTGCCTCGGTACGTCGCCTCGCCGACGGCGCACTGCAGTTGACGGCGGGCGGCTACGGCTACGGCCTGCGCGTGGCGCAGTCATGTGATTTCGGCCACGTGGTGGCGCACTCGGGCGGTCTGCCCGGCTACGGATCGCAGATGCGCTGGCTTCCCGAGTACGGCGTCGGTCTCGTGGCGATGGGATCGCTCACGTACACGAACTGGGGGCCGCGCTTCGACGCCGCGCTCGCGGCGCTCGCGCGCACCGGCGCACTGGTCCCTCGCCGTCCGCAACCGTCAGAGGCGCTCACACGGATGCGCGCCGACGTCACGCGCCTCGTCCAGCAGTGGGACGATGCGCTCGCGGATCGGATTGCGGCGAACAACCTGTATCTCGACCTGGCGAAGGACCGCCGACGTCGCGAGATTGACGCGCTTCGCGAGAAGCACGGGAGTTGTCGGGCCGACGGACCGTTCCTCGTGGAGAACGCCCTGCGTGGCGAATGGGTGATGCCGTGCGACAGAGGTGCCCTCCGCGTGGCGATCACGCTCGCGCCGACGGTACCGCCGAAAGTGCAGCACCTGTCGGTCCGCTCCGCCGACGCCGCCGTCGCCCTCACCCCACCCCCCGCATGCGTTCAGTAGTAGCGGCCGGGCTCGGCAAGCCGGCTCTGCCACCACGACGGCAGGGCAGGGTCGGCCCTCCGGCCCGACCCTGGGCCCGGGCCACTGCTACACTGCCCCGATGAGCGTCGCGGGCGGGCCGTACGTGGCCCTGGCAGTACTGTGTCAGCGCATCGATCTGCAACCGGATGGCACGGCCAACCTCATCGGCATCGTCGACGGTCTTGCGATCGACGATCCCTCGGATCCGAACACACCGCCGCTCATCCTCAATCTGCGCGCGGTGATTGCTTTGCGCGGCGGTGCCACGCGCGGCGCGCACACCATCACACTGCGCGGCTGGTTCCCGTCGGGTTCGGAGGGGCTGGTCGCCGACAAGGTCGTGGAGTTCTCCGACGACCGTCCGGCCATCAGCCTCAATCTCCCCCTCGAACTCGAACTCGCCGAGACAGGCACGTACGTCTTCGACGTGCTCCTGGACGAGACCCTGCTGACCGCGATCACGCTGGACGTGCGCCAGAGACAGTGATGGGGCCGGAGGGCCGACTCTCCGAGCCAGGCCCTGCGGAGCCCGAGTTCCAAGAAAAAAGCCGCCGGACAGCGTCCGGCGGCTTCGGGTTTCCGTGTGCTCGCGGTCGGTTACGAGGCGACGGCGATGGGTTCGAGCGTAGCGTCGATGGCCGCATTGCGCCAGCCGCGACGGAGCAGTCCGTCGCACCAGGTGGCGGCTGCCGCGTCGAGGTCTTCGAGGTCTTCGAACACGCGGCTCACGATGCTCTTGCCATTGACGAGGTAGCGCAGCTCGGTGCCGAACGGATGAGGCGCCACTTCACACAGCACCTGCTGTCCAGCACGGACCAATTTCCAGAGCACTCGTCGTCGCTGAGAGGGGAGCATGCGCATCATGGGTCTCCTGCCTGAAAAGCAGCGACAGATAAGAAGGCAAGAGCCGTGCCCTCGAGAGACGTCCTGAATTGGTCACTCTGCGCCTCCCGCACACATGGCGCACACGTGTCGTGTCTTGAATCGAGACGAAAAAACTACAGGGCCGCATCCGTGACGGCAAAAAATGCGTCCCCGGGCGTGCTGCTCGGCTTTCGCGTGAGACGAGAGGGGCCGCCCCACAGTCCGAATGAATTGATGAGCGTCGTGATGCCGCGAACGCTCGAAGGCCGAGCCGCGTAGCGGCGAAGGAGGGACTTGAGCTTGAAGGCCGAGCCGCGGAGCGGCGAAGGCCGAGAGCCTGAGGACTCCTTCCGCACCAGATGCGAGCGGAGCGAGTATTGGTGCGGAAGGAGGGACTTGAACCCTCACCGAGTTGCCCCGACAGGTTCCTGAGACCTGCGCGTCTGCCAATTCCGCCACTTCCGCAAGAGGCCGGTGACCGGGCCGGTCACAGAAGACCAAGTATACAGCAGGTGCGGCGCGCGGAGGAAGGACTCGGTCGGCCCACACGAAAATTGCGGGTGCTATCCTCACGGATCGACGCAGTGTGATTCCGGTGTCGCGCCCCCAGCGCGGCGCCGTTCGCCAAAGGAACGAGCGTGGCTGTACGACGAGGCGTGTGGGTGGTGGTGGTCCTGCTGGCGTGCGCGGTGCTGGTGTCCGCCGCGCTGGTGGCCTTCTCATGGGTCGCGTTCAGCCGCCCGCCGGGCGTGCCCACCAAAGGTGTCCTGGTCCTCAAACTCCAGGGCGACATCGCGGAGATCTCGACCAATCCCTTCGACTCGCTCTTTGTCGAGCCGATCACCGTGCGCAACGTCACCGAGGCCCTGCGTGCGGCCAAGACGGACCCGCGGATCACGGGCGTCCTGCTGCGGCCCATCCAGGCACCGGCCTTGTGGGGCAAGGTGCAGGAACTGCGCGACGCGCTGGTCGACTTCAAGTCGTCGGGCAAGCCGCTCGTTGCCTTCCTCGAATTCGCGAGCGAACGCGAGTACGTGCTCGCTTCAGCGGCCGCGCGGGTCGTGCTCGTCCCTGCCGGTCAGCTCAACCTGACAGGCCTGGCCAGCTACCAGGTGTTCCTCCGCGGCACGTTCGACAAGATCGGCGCCACGCCGGACCTGCTCCACATTGGGGACTACAAGACGGCCGTCAATACGTTCACCGAGAAGGGCTTCACGCCCGCGCATCGCGAGATGACCGAGTCGCTCAACCATGACACGTTCGAGCAGTTGGTCGCCGCCATCGCCGGTGCGCGCGGCAAGTCGGCAGACGAGGTGCGCGGCCTCATCGACGAGGGACCGATGCTGCCCGACGCCGCACTCGAACACGGTCTGGTGGACGATGTGGCGTACTACGACGAGATCGGGAAGACCAGCGACCTCGGTGATGGGTTTGCGGAACTGTCGCTCGACAGATATCTGACCGTCGCACGAGGCACGCGCCCGAGTCTCAAGGCACCCCGCCTCGCGGTGCTGTATGCCGTCGGCACGATTGTCTCGGGTAACGGCAGCGGACCGACGGGATCCGATGTCGGCTCCGACAAGCTCACCGAAGCGATCCGCGAGATCCGCAACGACGACAGCATCAAAGCCGTCGTACTCCGCGTTGACAGCCCAGGCGGATCCACGGTGGCGTCCGACGTGATCTGGCGGGAACTGATGCTGCTGCGCGCGCGCAAGCCACTCGTGGTGTCGATGTCGGATCTGGCCGCCTCAGGCGGCTACTACATCGCCATGCCCGGCCATGTGATCGTGGCGCAGCCCGGGACGCTCACCGGTTCCATCGGCATCTTCTCCGGCAAGTTCGTCACAGGCGGCACGTACGGCAAGCTGGGCATGCAGATCGAGGCGGTGAGCGAAGGGAAGTACGCCGAGATGTACTCGCCCACGCGCACGTTCAACGCGGCCGAGCGCCGCAAGGTGGAAGAGCACATGCAGGCCTTCTACGACCAGTTCGTCGAGAAGGTCGCCGAGTCGCGCGCATCGACACCCGAGAAGATCGACGCCATCGCGCAGGGACGCGTGTGGACCGGCCGTCAGGCCCGCGAGCACGGGCTGGTCGACGAACTCGGTGGTCTCCCGCGCGCCATCGCGATCGCGCAGCAGCGCGCCGGGATCGCCAAGGACGAGGCCGTCAACGTGGTGGTCTATCCCCGGAAGCCCACGGTGTTCGAGGCGTTGACCCTGCTCGGCGGCGGCCAGGGCGCACGCGCGGCCATGGTCGAAGCCCTGCTGCCGGAAGCCGACCGCAGGACACTCGCGGCCGTCAGACAGCCGCTGCGCCTGGTGCAGCGGGGCGAATCGCTCGCCCTGCTGCCGTGGGTGTTTATCGGCAACTGAAGCGTCGCCGGTTGC
This sequence comes from Acidobacteriota bacterium, assembly GCA_020845575.1. Taxonomy (NCBI): domain Bacteria; kingdom Pseudomonadati; phylum Acidobacteriota; species Acidobacteriota bacterium. The sequence goes on from JADLFL010000006.1 coordinate 40,430, forward strand.
CGGTTGCCGGTCTCTGTCCCTACGTCGTCAGGCGCCGCAGGACCGTCTGATCGACGGTGATGCCCATGCCCTGCTTGGCCTTCAGCATGTAGCTGGCGAAGAACTGCGCGCGCTTCTGTGACGAGAGCTCGTTGCGCGTCGCCTCGCGGTTCTTCGCCAGGTCGTCGGCCGCCACGTCCGTGCGCTTCACCACGCGCAGCACGATGACGCCATTGGGCGTGGTGAGGGGTTCGCTCACGGCGCCGACCGGCAGCGAGAACGCAACCCGATCGACGGCCGGACTCGGCCCGACTTCCGGGATTGCCGCACCGCGCACCAGGTCGTCGGCCGTGCGCAGCGACAGCCCCGCCGCCTTCACGCCCGCCGCGAAGTTGGCCGCGGTCTTGAGCGTGGCCGCGGCAGCCGTGGCCTTCTCGCGCGCGAGATCCTGCGCGCGCTTGCGCTTCAGGTCCGCCGTCGCGCGTTCCTTCACCTCGTCGAGCGCAGGGACGCGCGCGTCCTCGGTGCCGGTGACGGTGATGAATGCCACGCCCGTGCCCGTCGGCAGCGCACCGCTCACCTTCCCGACGTCGAGACCGAACGCCTCCTCTGATACATCCGGTGAGGCGCCAAGACCTGGAATCGGTTCGGTACGCGTGAAGAGCGGCGACTCCTGCGTCTTCAACCCGCGCGCCGCGGCGGCCTTGTCGAGGTCGGCGGGCGTCTTCACTTCCCGCGCCACGGCATCGGCCAGATCCTGCACGCGCGTCTGCGCGCGTTCGAACGTGAGCTGCTCGGTGATTGCCTGCCGCACGCTGTCGAGCGGCTGGACCTCGGCGGCCTTCTTGTCGGTGGTCTTGATGATGTGGAAGCCGAACTGCGACCGCACGACGTCGCTCAGCTGACCCACGGGCAGCGAGAACGCCACGGCCTCGAACTCCGGCACCATGCGTCCCCTGGCGAAGAAGTCGAGATCGCCGCCGCGCGCCGCGCTCGCCACGTCCTGCGAGTTGGCCCTGGCCAGGGTTTCGAAGTCGGCGCCGGCCTTGAGCTGCTTCAGCAGATCCTCGGCCTTCGCGCGCACCGCCGTCTCGTCCTTGCCCTCGATGTTCAGCAGGATGTGGCTCGCGCGCACCTGCTCGGGCTGCGAGTACTGGTCGATGTTCTGACGGTACGCGCGCTGGATGTCCTGCTCGGGCACCGTGATGTTGCTGCGGATGGCCTGCACGTCGAGCAGCAGATAGCGCACCTTGCGGCGCTCGCCGATCCGGTACGTCTCCTTCTGTTGCTCGTACCACGAGGCGAGGTCGGCGTCGCTCACCTGCACCTGATCCGTGTACGACACGGTCGGGAACGACACGAGCTCCAGCGAGACCTTCTCGTTGCGGCGCCGGTACTCGGCGTCTGCCTCGGCGTCCGAGACCGTGATCCACTCGGTGAGGGTGGCGCGCATCTTGTCGAGGATGACGGTGTTGCGAATCTCGTCCTCGAACTGGGCCGGCGTGAGCGGGGGGCGCTGCAGGCGGAGGAGCTGGCGATAGCGCTGCTCGCCGATGAACTGCCCGTTCTCCTGGAACGCCGCGATGCTCATGATGCGGTCGCGCACTTCCACGTCGTTGGCCGTGATGCCCAGGCGCGTCGCTTCGGCGATGACCGCCTGCTGGTCGATCATCTGCCGCAGCACCTGCTGGTCCATCCCGAGCTGTCGCAGCATGGCCGGGCTCATGTTCCCGCCGTATGCGTTGCGGAACTGCGCCAACTGCGCGTTGTAGGCACGCGAGAAGTCCCCGGCCGTGATCGGCCGGCCCTGCACCGTGGCCACGGCGTCGGCGGTCGACCCGGTCCCGGTGGGTGGCGACAGGAAGTCGGGCACGTAGAAGAACACGAATGTGAGCACCACGAGGGCGAGGCTCCACTTGAGCCACCCTTGGTGGCGACGCATCCGGTCGAGCATGGTCATACGGTTCGTTCTCCGGCGGCCGCGCGTACGCGGAGCCCCTTGGCGGGACCCGCGCCGGCGTCGGCACAAGACCGACCATTATACGGCACTGGATATGCAAGGCTATGATAGCGATCGGTTTTGTGACCCCCCTTTCGTCCCACGCCTGCTATCGGGTGCCTCGAGTATCGACGCCGTGAACCTGGCCCGTGTCCTGCCCCGTCTGCCCCGTTCGGCGCGGCGCCACCTCGCTTCGCGCGCGGCGCTGCATGCCTGGTGGCTCGCCCTCCAGCGCCCGACGTCGAGCCCCGCGCTGGCTCGGTTCCTCGTCACCCGCATGTCGGAATGGCTGCCGCTCCCCGTGTGGGCCATCGTCGTCCCCGGGACGGGAGGTCTCGACGTCCTCGCGGGCGGTACGCGCCGTAGGCGCTTCGCCGATGCCGCCGTCCACGCGGCCGAAGCCGCGCTGACGGCCAACAGTCACTGGAGTACCGGGTCGATGCGCGCTGCTCTGCGGGTGGGGCCTGACGCGGCCGCTGTCGCGTGGCTCCTCAAGAGCCGAGAAGATGTGACGGCGGTCCTTGTCGGCGTGGACGAGGTGCCCGCGCCGCGGCCGCCCGACGTGGCCACCGTGGCGCAGGCGCTGACGGCCGACGTCTTCGAGCCCATGGGGCTGGCGCTCGAGCGCGTCCGCCAACTGGATCGTCTGAAGGAGCTGGCGTCGATCGATGACCTCACGGGGTTGTACAACGCGCGACACCTGCAGCACACCGTCGAACTCGAGCTCTCGCGCCTGGCCCGCACCGGCAGGCCGCTCTCGCTCGTGTTCCTGGATCTCGACGCGTTCAAGCGCGTCAACGATCGTCTCGGCCACCTGTTCGGGAGCCTGACGCTCGTGGAAGTGGGGCACCTGCTGCGCGCGTGCGTCCGCGTCACCGATACCCCGGTGCGCTACGGCGGCGACGAGTTCGTGGTGGTGCTGCCCGGCACCAATCAGCGCGACGCGGGCGGCGTGGCACGCCGCATCCAGGAGCGCATGAGGGCCGAGACGTTTCTATCGGGGCGGGAGACGCCGGTGCGTCTGACCGTGTCTGTCGGTGTGGCCACCGTGACCCGCCCCACGTATTCCGCCGCCGACCTGATCCGGACCGCCGACGAGGCGATGTACTGGGTCAAGCGGAACGGCCGTAACGGGGTCAGGGCCGTCCTGCTCGGCAGGGGAGCCCAGAAGAGGAGTGCGTCGGAGTGAGCCTGCGTTCGCTGTTCTCGTTGTTCTCGAGTGACCTGGCCATCGACCTCGGCACCGCCAATACGTGCGTGTACGCCAGGGGCAAGGGCATCGTCGTCAACGAGCCGTCCATCGTCGCCATCAACAAGGTCAACGGCCGCATCGAGGCCGTGGGCAAGGAAGCCAAGGACATGCTCGGCCGCACGCCGGGCAACATCGTGGCCATCAAGCCGATGAAGGACGGCGTCATCGCTGACTTCGAAGTCACCGAGAAGATGCTCACGTACTTCATCAAGAAGGCCCACAACCGCAACGTGTGGGTCCGCCCGCGCATCGTGATCGGCGTGCCGAGCGAGATCACCCAGGTGGAGAAGCGCGCGGTCAAGGACAGCGCCTACAGGGCCAAGGCGAGCGAGGTGCACCTGGTGGAGGAAGCGATGGCGGCCGCCATCGGCGCCGGGATGCCCATCACCGAGCCCTCGGGCAACATGATCGTGGACATCGGTGGCGGCACCACCGACATCGCCGTCATTTCGCTGGCGGGCCTCGTGTACAGCAAGGCCGTGCGCGTGGCCGGCAACGAGATGGACGAAGCCATCATTCAGTACATCAAGAAGACCTACAACCTGCTCATCGGTGAGCGCACCGCCGAGCAGATCAAGATGGAGCTGGGATCGGCCTTTCCACTCGAGGATCCGCGCGAGATGGAGATCAAGGGGCGTCATCTGGTGGAGGGCGTGCCCAAGACCATCACCATCACCGACGAGGAGATCCGCACGGCACTTGCCGAGACCGTCAACGTGATCGTCGACGCCGTGCGCATCGCGCTGGAGCGCACGCCGCCGGAACTGTCTGCCGACATCGTGGACCGCGGCATCGTGCTCACCGGCGGAGGTTCGCTCCTGAAGAACCTCGACAAGCGGCTCCGCGAAGAAACGGGATTGCCCGTCGCGATGGCCGAGGATCCGCTGTCGACCGTCGTTCTCGGCGCCGGTCGCATGCTCTCGGACTTCAATCTCCTGAGAAAGATCTCGATCGACTGATCCCGACTGCCGATGACCGACGGCCGGATGCCGGCGGCCGAGCCCGTTCTGCCCTGTGCTGACCAACGATCGCGGACCTGTTCTCGAGTTCCAGAAGCGCACCGGCTATCTGCTGGTGGCGGCCCTGCTCGGTCATCTCCTGCTGATCTCGACGCAGGTGAGCTCGCAGCAGGGCGCCAGCGTGCTGGAGACGACGATCTTCGGGGCGTTGTCGCGGGTGCAGGCGTTCACGGGCTGGCTCACGCACGGCGTCACAGGGGCGTGGGGCAACTACGTCGCCCTGCGGCGGCACAGCGCGCGTGCAGACGCCCTGCAGTTGCAGGTAGACCGCATGGGCGTCGAGTTGCAGCACGCCAACGCGCAGGCACGTCGCACCGAGCAGCTCGAGCAACTGCTCCAGCTCCAGCGCACCGAACTCCCGGCGACGATGGCGGCGCGGGTGATCGCGGCGGATCCGGCGGCAGCGTTCAGAACGGTGACGATCGACAAGGGCACGTCAGACGGCGTCCGTCGCGACATGGCCGTTCTCTCGCCGCTCGGGGTCGTCGGTCGCGTCATCGACGAGCCGGCCGCGCACGCGGCCAAGGTGCAGCTCATCATCGATCGCAACGCCGGTGCCGGTGCCGTGGTCGAACGCGCCAACGCCGGGGGGGTCGTCGTCGGCGGTGAAGACGAGGCGCCGCTGCGCATGGAGTACGTGTCGAACCTGGCCGACGTGGCGCCGGGCGATCTCGTGATGACGTCAGGACTCGACGGCATCTACCCGCGAGGGTTCGTCATCGGACGCATCGAGAAGGTGGAGCGCGGATCGGGCCTGTACCGGTTGATCGCCATCCGTCCGCGCGTGGACTTCTCGTCGCTCGACACGGTGTTGCTCGTGACCGGCCCGCCGCCGGCGCCACCGGCCGCCGCGCAGGCACCCACGCCATGACGCGCGTCGTGGTGGTGGGCCTGACGATCGTCGCGGCGCTCATGCTGCAGACGGTGGTGGGATATCAGCTCTTCGGGCATGCGATCGCCATCGATCTCGTGCTCGTGGTGGTGGTGGCCACGGCGATCTTCTTCGGCCCGACGGCGGGACTGGTCAGCGGTACGATCGCGGGCCTGTGCCAGGACGCGCTGTCGGGAGGCGTGCTCGGCGTGGCGGGGCTGGCCAAGACGCTCGTCGGGTTCGTCGCCGGTGTGGCGGCGACGCAGTTCATCGTGAGTGGTGTGATCCCGCGCGGCGTGGTGTTCTTCGCCATGACGTGGCTCCACGGGATCTGTTTCCTGGGTCTCTACGCGATGATAGAGCGGCACGGGATCGGCCACCCCTGGCGGGAACTGCTCGTGCAGAGCCTGTTGAACGCCGTGGTCGGTGCGGTGGCCACGCGGACGCTCGAACGGGGACCTGAGTGGTGGCGGCGCCGCCGATACACGCGCCGCGCGGAAGGACGACGGCTGATGCGCTGAGGCGCAGTGCACGAGACGCGACATGCCATTCGCCGAGGAACGCCAGAACCTGCAGATCCGTCTGCGCGTGCTCCAGTGGAGCGTCGCGGCGGTGTTCCTCGCGCTCGCGACGGCATTCTGGTACTTCCAGGTGGCCCGACATCAGCAGTTCCTCGAGATGGCGGAGAACAACCACCAGCGCGCACTGCCGCTGGCTGCGCCGCGCGGGGTGCTCTTCGACAGGCGTGGCACGGTGCTCGTCGAGAACCGCTTCGCGCTCAACATCTCGATCGTGCGCGAACAGGCCAACGACGTGACGCGTACCGCGCAGACCGTTGCGGACCTGACCGGCGTGCCGCTCGACTCCATCACCGAGGCGCTCACGCGCAGCAGTCGCCTCCCCACGTACCGGCCCACCATCGTCATTCGCGACGCCACCGAAGCGCAGGTCGCGGCGGTCGCCGCGCATCGCCTCGAACTGCCGGGCGTGATCGTCGAGAAGGTGCCGACGCGGCGCTATCCGCCGGCGTCGATGGGCGCGCATCTCATCGGCTACGTCGGTGAAGTGACCGATGCACAGCTCGCGCGACCCGAGTACAAGGACGTGCAGGGGGGCGCCGTCGTGGGACAGGCCGGCGTCGAGCAGACGTACAACCCGCTCCTCATGGGCGTCGATGGCGCGCGGCACGTGATCGTCAACAGCCGCGGGCGCGAGATCGACGTGCTCGGAGAAGACGATGCGGTCGAAGGCCGTCGCCTGCAGCTCACGATCGACGCCGAGGTGCAGCGCGCGGCGGAGGAAGCGTTCCGGCACTACGGCTTCCGCGGATCGGCCATCGCGCTGTCGCCGTCGACGGGTGAAGTGCTGGCCCTGTCGTCGCAGCCGGCCTACGACCCGAACCTGTTCGCAGCCGGCATCAGCCGCTCGGCGTGGAACGACCTGCTGACCGATCCGCTGAAGCCGCTCAACAACCGCGCGATTCAGGGGCGGTATGCCCCGGGATCGACGTTCAAGATCGCCATGGCCGTCGCGGGCCTCGAAGAAGGCGTCGTCACCCCCGAGACGCGCATCTTCTGCGGCGGCGGCGCCTCGTTCTACGGCCGCTACTTCAAGTGCCACAAGGCCGGCGGACACGGCTCGGTGTCGATGCGCGAGGCGCTGGAGAAGTCGTGCAACGTGTACTTCTACACGCTCGGCAACCTGCTGGGCGTGGATCGGATCCACAAGTGGGCCACGGCGCTCGGCCTTGGTGAGATGAGCGGCATCGACCTGCCGCACGAGACGCAGGGCATCATGCCGTCCACGGCGTGGAAGAAGCAGCGCACGGGTGAGAAGTGGTACGCGGGCGAGACGATTTCGGTGGCGATCGGCCAGGGCCAGGTGTCTGTCACGCCCATCTCGCTCGCGGTGATGATGGCGTCGGTGGCCAACGGCGGCACGCGTGTCGTGCCGCATCTGGTCAGCGCCGTGGACAACGGCAAGGGCTGGGAGCGGCTGCCGCCGCCCGAAGGGCAGCACGATCTGCATGTGTCGCCCGAGCACATCGACGTCGTGCGCGAAGGGCTGTGGCGGGTCGTCAACGGCGCCGGGACCGGCGCACGCGCGCGCATCGTGGGCTACGACGTGGGCGGCAAGACAGGTACGGCGCAGGTCATCTCGAACCAGGGTCGGGCGCGCGCGCGCGGCTCGCGCGACCTGCGCGATCACGGGTGGTTCGTCTTCTTCGCGCCGGCCGACAAGCCCACGATCGCCGGCGTCGTCTTCGCCGAACACGCCGAACACGGTTCGTCGGCCGCGCCCATCGCGAAGTACATGATGGAGACCTGGTTCGCCAGGCAGGAAGGGCGTGCGCTTCCGACGCTTGCGCCAGTGCCCGGACAGCCCGCCGCTCCTCAGGCTCCCGCTGTGGCGACAGTCGCCCGGACCGCCACACCGATCCGCACAGACGGAGGTGCCCCATGATGGCGTGCCTGCCCGGTGCTCGACCGTGTGTCCTGCCGGGTTGCCGGTTGCCGGTTGCCGGTTGCCGGCCGAGAGCCCCCCATGTTTGAGCAGCGGCTGTACCGCCATCTCGACTGGAGCCTGCTGGCCGCCGTCGTCACGCTCTGCCTGATGGGGCTCGTGATGATCTACAGCACCACGTACGACCCGATCCGGGATCGCGTGGGGCGCGAGTTCTACACGCAGTTGTCGGCGATGGGCATCGGGCTCGCCGTGATGACCTGCGTGCTCTTCATCGACTACCGCACGCTCACGGGGTACGCGCCCGTCGTCTACGGCGCCGTGGCGGTGCTGCTGCTGTACGTGCTCTACTTCGGCGTCGTGGCCGGCGGGTCGCGACGCTGGATCTCCCTCGTCGCGTTCAACCTCCAGCCGTCGGAGTTCGCCAAGGCGGGGCTGGCCCTGTTGCTGGCGTCCTGGTTCGGCCAGGAAAAGCTCTCCGCGCTGCGCCTCGGCGATCTCGCGGCGGCAGGCGGCCTTCTCTTCCTTCTCTTCCTCCTCATCGCGCGGCAACCCGACCTGGGTTCCGCGATGACGCTGCTGCCGGTCCTCGGCGGCATCGCCTATGCAGCCGGACTGCGCCTGAAACTCATCGGGTACGCGGTCCTCCTGTGTGTGCTCCTGGCGCCCGTGGCGTGGTTCTACGGGCTGCAGGAGTATCAGAAGTCGCGCGTCGTCACGTTCCTGGACCCTTCGCAGGATGCCCGCGGGGCGGGGTATCAGCAGATCCAGGCGCGCATCACCGTGGGGTCTGGCGGCCTCGCAGGCAAGGGGTTCCTCAACGGGACGCAGGGGCAGTACAAGTTCCTGCCCGTCGCCCATAACGACTTCGTCTACTCCGTGCTCGCCGAAGAGCACGGGTTCATCGGCGTGCTCGCCACGCTGGGACTGTATCTGTTCGTGCTGATCCGCTCGCTCGACGCGGCGCGGCTCGCGCGCGATCGCATCGGGGCCTACCTCGTGGTGGGCCTCGTCTCGTGTTTTGCCTTCCAGGTGATCTACAACATCGCCATGTCGGCCGGCCTGGCGCCGGTCAAGGGGCTCACTCTGCCCCTGATGAGTTATGGCGGGTCGTCGATCATCGCCACGCTCATGAGTTTCGGCCTCATCCTCAACGTGAGGATGCGGCGGTTCGCGAATTGATGGTGACGGCTCCTGCCTTCGTCGTATGGCGCATGGTGCTGCGACTGCTCGGAGCGACCTTCGGGTCGCGAGCGCCGCATGCGCCCGCCCGCGACGGGGCGGGCGACCGCACCGGGAGCCTGCTGCATGACCAAGGAGATGATTGTCTCCGCGACGGACCGCGAAACGGCGGTCGCCATCCTCGAGGACGATCAGGTCGTCGAGTTCTTCATCGAACGGGAGCACCAGCAGGGCGTCATCGGGAACGTCTACAAAGGACGCGTCTCGAAGGTCCTGCCCGGCATGCAGTCCTCGTTCATCGACCTCGGGCTGGAGCGTGACGGGTTCCTCTACGTCTCGGACGTGATCACGCCGGCCGAGGCGCTCGAAGACGATCCAGACGAGCCATCGACGCCGTCGGAACAGCCGGTCGATGTCGTCGCGGGTGCCCAGGACGGGGTCCGGGACGCCGTCGGCGACGCCGAAGACGACGCACAGGCGGCCGCGTCGGTGGCGCCAGCGGCGAGCAGGGGCGGCGATCGCCGTCAGCGGCAGGACCGTGCCGCGCAGCCCAACATCGAAGATCTGCTGAAGGAAGGGCAGGACGTGTTGGTGCAGGTGGTCAAGGAGCCCATCGGCACCAAGGGCGCGCGCATCACGTCGCACGTCACCATTCCGGGCCGCTTCCTCGTGTTCATGCCGACCGTCGATCACATCGGCGTGTCGCGCAAGATCGAGTCGCGCGAGGAGCGGGCGCGTCTGCGCGGCATCGTCAGGCAGTTCCGCGAGGCGCACGCCTTCAACGGCGGCGTCATCATCCGCACCGCCGCGGCCGGCCGGCCCGACGCCGACATCCTGGGCGATCTCGAGTACTTCCACCAGGTGTGGAAGGAGATCAAGCACAAGTCGGACACGCAGCGATCGCCCGCGGTCATCTACCGCGAGCAGAGTCTCGTGGCCAAACTGCTGCGCGATCTGCTCAACGACGAGTTCAGCGTGATTCGCATCGATTCGCCGGAGGAGCATCGCCGCGTGACGACGCTCATCGAGCGGATCATGCCGTCGATGCTGCCGCGCGTGAAGCTCTACACGCGCGACTTCCCGATCTTCGAGGAGTACGGGATCCGGACCGAGATCGACAAGGCGTTGCGCAGCAAGGTCTGGCTCAAGTCGGGCGGTTACATCGTCATCAACCAGACCGAGGCGCTGGTGGCGATCGACGTCAACACCGGCCGCTACGTCGGCAAGAAGACCACGGGACGGCTGGAGGACACGATCCTCAAGACCAACCTCGAAGCGGTCAAGGAGATCGTGCGGCAGCTCCGCCTGCGCGACATGGGCGGCATCGTCGTGCTCGACTTCATCGACATGGAGGACAAGAAGAACCGCCAGAAGGTCTTCCAGACGCTGGAGCAGGAACTGCGCCGCGATCGCGCGCCGAGCAAGGCGATCCAGGTGTCGGACTTCGGGCTGATCATCATCACGCGCAAGCGCGTGAAGCAGAGCCTGGAACGCATGATGACCGACACGTGCCCGTACTGTTCGGGGACGGGCACCATCAAGTCGAGCGCCACCGTCTGCCAGGAGATCCTGAACGAGTTCAGAAAGGTGGGCGGCGACATCGACGGGCGCGGCGTGCTGCTGCGCGTGAACCCCGAGATTGCCGACGCCCTCCACGGCGACGAGCGCGGCGTGCTGCGCGAAGTGGAGCAGGTCATCGGGCGGACGGTGACCGTCCGCCCCGACGCCTACCTCCACCACGAGCAGTTCGACGTGATGGCGCTCTAGGCAGGGGGCCGCCAGTGGCTGAGCTCCCAGGTCCGTCTGTTCCTGTATACTGCCGACTGGAGCTCAGGAGGCTACTGATGACGCGTAGAATGACGGCTGGACTGACGAGCGTGGTGGCGGCAAGTGCGATGGCGCTCGTGGCGACGACGGCTCCCCTGGCGGCCCAGCACAAGGCACCGAATGCGCAGCCTGCCACGGCTGCTGCTGATACGTCAGCACTTCCTGTCGGGACCACGTCGCTCGGCACGGTACGCCTGACCCGCAGCGTGAAGGCCAATGGCGAGGCCCTGCCGGCCGGCAGCTATCAGCTGCGGCTGACGGGCGAGGAACCGCCGGCCCCCACCGGGGCGACCAAGCCGTACGAGCGCTGGGTGGAATTCGTGCGTGGCGGCAGGGTCGTCGGCCGCGAGGTCGTGAGTGTGGTGCCTGCCAGCGAGATCAAGAACGTCTCGAAGGGCGGCGCGCCGGCGCCAGGCCAGTCGAAGGTGGAACTGCTCCGGGGTGACGATTACCTGCGCGTGTGGGTCAACCGGGGCGGCACGCACTACCTGGTCCACCTCGCCACGGCGTAAGCGGGTTCGCAGACCGAAATAGGAAAGGGCCGCCTCGTCAAGGCGGCCCTTCGTGTTTCTGGCGGGCCCGGCTTCTACTTCTGTTCGTTCCCCGCTCTGACCACGCGGATGTTGCCGGCAAAGGAACTGAGGTCGAAGAAAGCCGAGGCGTCGCCGACGCTGCCGCGGACGTAGTGACGGCCGGGAGCAGCCGGCTCGGTGGGGATGTCGCTCCTGACGTCACCCTTGACGGTGGCGGCTTCGAATTCGAACCCCCCGCGTCCGGGCGCCACGACGACGATGATGTTGCCGCCGTGGGTCTTGATTTCGTAGCGGCCGGCTGCACGCGGGATCGCGTCGAACTCCACGTTGCCCGAGATCGTGCTCACCGACGCGCGATCCGACGACGAACCCGTGACGCGGACGTTCCCCGTCACCGAGCCGAGCGTGAGGGACGTGGCCTTCACCCCCGATGCCGTGACGTTGCCGCTCACCGACTGCAGATTCGCTTCGCCCGCCACGGTGCTCCGTGACAGCGCCACGTCGCCGGACATGCTGCGCAGCAGCCTGACGCGCGACAGCGCTTCGCCGAGTACGTCGCCTGCCATCGCCACCACGTGGACGTCGCCGGCGACGTTGGACAGCACGACGTTGCCCTGGACGTTGCGCAAGTCCAGCGCCGTGCCGGCCGGCAGCGCGATTTCGTAGTCGGTCCGTACGCGGACACGCCCGTTGGACGGCGTGGTGCCGCGCGGCGGCAGCGCCGTTCGCACGGCCACGCGATTGGCGTGCGAGGTCACGTCGACCGAGAGGGACTCGAGCAGCGCCTGGACGTCCGGCCCGCGTCCCTGCACGCGGCGCACGACCGACAGGCGTCCTTCGCGTCCCTTGCCGCCCACCACCACCACGTCGCCGAGCGTGTTGACCAGGTCCAGCGTGATGCCGTCGCCGCCCGTGAACGCGCGCACGATCGTATCGCCGTCAGACCAGTGGACGCGTTCGGCGTCGCGTCTGACGTCGCGCTCGCGCTGCGCCTCGCGCTGCGCTTCACGCCTGGCCTCGCGTTCGCGCTGCTGCTGGTCGCGTGGTGCGGCGGCCGTGCGCGTTGGCGGTGTCGGTGACACAGGTGCGGCAGGAGCCGCCGGCTGCACGAGAGCCAGCGGGTCGTTCCAGAGCGGGGCGGCAGCCCCCGGACGTGGCGGCACGGCCGCCAGTACGCTCGCACACATCACTCCACGCCAGATCCCGTTCATCGTCGTCATCCCTTGTTCAACCCCGAGGCAATGGCCGTTGCGCCGGCCGGGTTGCCTTTGCGCATCTCGTTCATCAGCGCAATCGTGTCCTGCAGCAACGCCACCTTGCGGCGGAAGGCATCGAACAGGCTCTGCTGCGCCAGTTGGCTCTGCGGATCGGTGCGCAACGCCTGTCGGCTCTCGTCGATCGCGCTGTCGATCACGGCAAGACTCCGGCGCAGCGTCGCCATCATCGCCGGATCGAGTGGCGACTCGCTCTCGTTGGCGATGCGTTCGAGGCCCGCGATCGCGTTCTCGTAGTGCCGTGCGGCCAGATCGAGCTCGCCTTCGATCGACGTCACGAGATCGGCCGGCGAATCGCCGCTCGAACGTGCCATCCCCGTGTCGGCAGGTGTCGTCCCGAGCGAATGCCGCAGCACCAGCAACGAGCCGGCGACGATGAGCACGAGCATGGCGGCCATGGCCAGCCAGCGCCACGCGAGTCCCCTGGATCTCGCGTCGTGCTCGGGTGTCGCCGGTGCCGCGCGCTGGAATGCCGGATCCGCGGTGAGCTGCGCCGCAATGCGATCCCATGACTGAGGTGAGGGACCTTCGGTGCCGATGAGGCGCAGTTCCGCCTGGAGTCGCCGGGCGTCGGCCATGAGCTGCGCGCAGTCGACGCACGTGGTGAGGTGCACGTCGAGCGCCGCGACCTCGTCGCGGCCAAGCGCCCCGATCATCTGTGCGTCTATCGCCTGCCTGGCGTCCTGGCAGTTCACTGACGTGCTCCTCCCACGCGCGCGCGGCCGAGCAGGCCCCGGAGGCGCGCGCGCGCCTTGTGGACCTGCGACTTCGACGTGCCTTCTGCAATGCCCAGCATCGATGCGATCTCCCGATGCTCGAAGCCCTCCACGTCGTGCAGCAGGAAGGCGGCCCGACAGCCCGGAGGGAGCGTCTTCAACGCACGCTCGAGCTCGAGTCGATCCAGCACGCCGGTGGCCGTGTGCGTCGTGGCCGCGACGGGCGGCAGGTCGTCGTTCAGCCAGTCGGTCTGCTGGTCGTTGCGCCGTGCCTTGCTGCGCAGGCGGTCGAGACAGGCGTTGACGCCAAGCCGGTACAGCCACGTGCCGAGCGACGAGTCGCCCTTGAACGACGTCATCTTGCGAAAGGCGAGCAGGAAGATCTCCTGCAGCATGTCCTCGGCGTCCTCCGCCTGCCCGAGCATGCGATAGGCGACGGCATACAGCCTGACGCTGTGGACCCGATGGATCTCCTCGAATGCCGCCAGGTCCCCCGCGCGGCATCGAGCGGCGAGCCGCATGTCGGCGGCATGACTCGTCACTGGCTCTTTGACGGCAGGACGGGCCGACAGGTTGCCGGCCCCATTCTCACCTTGGCGAACTCGCGGATGCGGCGGCCGACGACGACGACCCCCTCGGCACGGAGGAGAGCGGCCTTCTCCGACTGGTGGCCGCCGTAACCGCCGAGCGCACCGCCCGCAGCCACCACGCGGTGGGCCGGCAGCCGGCGCGGGCCGCTCGTGGCCATCAGCGTGCCCACCGCACGTGCGGCGCCCGGACGTCCTGCCGCCTCGGCCACATCGCCGTACGTCGCCACGCGTCCGGAGGGGATGGCCCGCACAACGGCATACACGCGGTCGGCGAACGACGAGGGGCGCGACTGATGCGTCACGTGCGGAGATCGGCCATCAGAAGACGAACGCCACCTTCACGCGGACCTGAGCTCCGCCGAGATCCGTTTCGCCGTAATGAGCCGAGACGCCTGCAGATCCGATGGCGTCGGGCACCCAGCGGTAGAGGACATCGGCAGTGGCGCTGATGTGGCGTCCGAAGGGCAGCTCCACGCCGCCGAGCACGTGATAGCTGCCGAACGAGTCGCTGACGTTCTCGCTCCCGTCGGCAAATTCCGACGTCTCCTCGTACTGCAGGACGCCGAAGCCACCGCCCGCGAACGGGACGGGCCGCCAGGGCGTCCTTCCCGTCGAGCCGACCTTCGGCCGCGTCGTGAACCGCCAACCGATCGACACGTCGATGGGGCGCGCCGTCACCGTCACGGGGATGCCGAGGTCGAAGCGCTCGCCCGACGCGGTGAGGAACACGCGCGACCCGTCGGCCTCGAACTGCGACACGCTGACGTCGACGAACAGGTGCCTGCCGAGCAGGACGCCGGCGCCGCCGCCGAACGTCGGGCCGCTCGACTTGCCGAGGACCGCCGAGAGACTGTCTGCCGCCGTGAAGGACTGGGTGCCGAACAACGCGAAGACGCGCGGCCTGAACGACGGCTCGCGCTTCGGTGCGGGCGCCACCGCCTCATCGGCCTCGTCGGTGTCGTCGATGATGCCCGGCTCGACTGGCTCGTCCGCGGACCGCGGCCTGTCTACCGCGGGCGGCCGCGGGGCAGCGTCCTGGGCGTGCACGGGCGCCGCCACCAGCGCGACGGCCAGCAGTGACAGCGAGGCGAGGAGGTGACGTCCGCTCATCGCGCAATCCCCAGTCCGCGCAGCGTGGCGCGCGCGTCGATGAGGCCGTGGCCATACTCGTCGTCGCGTCCGGAGGCGCCGCGATCGGTGGCGAACCGCTTGATCGCGGCTTCGATCGCGGCGGGATTGCGAACGCCCTGCGAGTACAGCAGTGCGCCGAGTCCTGCAACGTGCGGTGCCGCCATCGACGTGCCCTGATACCCATCGTCTTCGAGCAGATCGAAGCGTGGCGCGAGCTGGAAGACGCCCATGGCCGAAGCCCTGTAGGTCTGCTGCCACACGAGCGCCGCGGTGCCGCCGGCGCGCCTGTTGCCGCCAGGCGCGGCGATCTCGATGTAGTCGGCGGTGTTGGAGTAGTAGGCGCGGGAGAGGTCCTGCCCCACGGCGCCTACGGCCATCACACCCTCGATGTCGCGCGCGTAGGACGCGGGATACTCCGGCCTGTTGCCGTCTTCGTACCCGTTGCCGCCGGCGAGCGTGACGAACACGCCGCGCGACACTGCGTACTGCAGCGCACTCTGCGTCGTCGCCGCCGGCTGGGTGCCGCCGATGCTGACGTTGATCACCTTCGCGCCGTTGTCGGCGGCATACCTGATGGCTCGCGCTTCTTCGGAGGCGAAGCACGCCCCGCCCTCGAACAGCGGCGGCACGGTGGACACGCCATCGGCGGCGAAGGCAAACAGCACCTCCCATTCGCTGAAGCACACCTTGAGCGGCATCAGGCGCGCCCTGTACGCCACGCCCACGCCACTCTCGCTGTTCATCGCCTGGCCGATCGTTCCCGCCACGTGCGTGCCGTGCCCGTCCATGTCGTACGGCATGTCGTCGTCGTAGGTGAAATCGTACGGCGACACGATCCTGTCGTCAGACGCGATGTCGGTGCTGCGCGCGAAGGGGACCTCGACGATCTGGTAACGGCCCTGGTAGAAGCGCGGGAATCGCAACACGTCGTTGACCATCGCGACGCCCGTGTCCACGACGGCCACGATCACGTTCGGGGCGCCGTCGTTGATGTCCCACGCGCGTTCCGCATTGATCGCGCGCATGTGCCACTGGCGCGAGTACGACGGATCTGTCGGCGTACGCCGCGGGCGATGCAGCACGTCGGGCTCGGCAAACGCCACTTCGGGCCGGGCGGCCAGTGCCGCGGCCGCCGCGCGCACGTCGACGTCGAGCGGCACGTCCACGTACGAGAAGTCCGTCCACGCGTCGCCCGCGCGGACCTGCGTGGGCAGTCCTGGCAGCGCCATCGTCACGGCCGACGTCTGCGCCTGCGTGGGGATGCCTTCACGGAACTTGACGAGCACGCGGCCGGGCACGTGGTCCACGCCGAGGCGGGCCGCCTCGCGCAGACCCTCGGCGAGGTCCACGCGCGGACGTCGCGTGACCGTGGGACCCTGCGCCGAGATCACGAGGCCGAGGGCGGCCATCGCGGTGAGCCCCGCGATCGTCGCGGAGATGGGACGTGCAACGCGTCGGCGCCACCGTCGTGCGCGAGGGCTCACGTCTGATACCTGAGGACTCGCGTGCTGGCGCTCTGGACGATGGGGCACAAGAGACTCGATTCGTGAAGCGCCCGGGCGGACCCTGCCGCCCGGGCCGTGACGGCTACGAGCGCGTCAGCAGGTACTGCTTGCGGAACGTGCGCTGCAGGAACGCGTTGGCGTCCGGGACGTTGGTCACGCGCATCGCCGCCGGGTCGTACTGCAGCGTGGCGTTGGGGAAATTCTCGGCGACGCTGCCGAGCAGCACGGCCTCGGTCACGAGCGACGCGTAGTCGAAGTTGGCCGAGCAGATCGTGCCGGGGCCCTTCAGGACGGCGTCGAGGAACTCGTGGTAGTGGTTCCGGTCGGGCACGGTCGGCAGCGTGCGCGCGGCGAACTTGTCGGCCGGATGGAGCGTGGGCTTCCCGATGTGCGGCAGCAGGATGGCGCCTTCGCTGCCGATGAACACGGCGCCAGAGCCGGGCACCTTGCCGCCCACCGCGTCGATCGCGTGCTGCGGCGGCCGCACCGCGCCGTCGTACCACGAGAACTCGAGCGTCGGCGTGGTGAACGTCGTCCCGGGGAATGTGAAGCGCAGGTTGGCGTCGATCGGCCAGTTGCCGTGCACGGCACCGGGACCCGATGACGTGATCGACGTCGGCAGGTAGAGATTGAGCCCGCGAATGGGCGTGCTGAAGATGTGGCAGCCCATGTCGCCGAGCGTGCCCGTGCCGAAGCTCTGACGCTTGCGCCAGTTGCCCGGGTGGTACACGTCGGTCTTGTACGGACGCTTCTCGCTCACGCCGATCCAGCCATCCCAGTCGAGCGTCGGCGGAATCGGATCGGACCCGGCGGGGATGGGCGACATGTCGCCCCACGTCTTGTCGCAGAACGCATGGACCTCGCTGACCTTGCCGATGAAGCCGTTGCGCAGCATCGCTTCGGTGGCCAGCTGCGTCGGGTGCGACGAGATCTGGATGCCCATCTGCGACACCAGGCGCCTGGCCCGCGCGACGGCGGCGAGTTGGCGCGTCTCGCGCACCGTGGTGGCGAGCGGCTTCTGCACGTACACGTGCTTGCCATACGACATGGCGGCCATCGCGATCGGCGCGTGCATGTGGTCGGGCGTCGACACGTTCACCGAGTCGAGCGCGTCGGCTTCCTTGCGGAGCAGTTCGCGCCAGTCCTGGTAGATGCGGACGTTCGGGAACAGCTTCTTGACCTGCTCGGTGCGCGACAGGTCCGTATCAGCCACGGCCACCAGGTCGAAGGCGGGATGACTGGAGAAGCTGCGGATGTCCGACAGCGCCATCCCCGACGCGCCGAAGCTGGCATGGCGCACCTTGCGCCCCTCCTGGGTGCGGGCCTGAAGGGCATGGCTCGCGAGCGGCACGGCCGCGGACGCCACGGCAAGGTCCTGCAGGAAACGGCGACGAGAGACGGAAGACGGCATTGCGATCGAACCTCCGGAGGGTGGAGCGGCAGCCGCGACACGCGGCAACCCGCACTAGGGTAGGCCGGCAACCGGCAACGGGCAACCGGCAACCGGACGTGATGGCACAGGTCTGCAGGAGATACGCCCCTACTTCCTCAGGGGTAACGCACAGAGGACGGCGACGGCGGCGTTGGCCGCGGCGCTGCCGGTGAGTACGGTGCTCGGGGCCACCGTCGGCAGCCAGCCCATCAGGTGGACGAGGTCGAGGAGCGCGCGGACACCGAACGCCGCACCGAGCCACGTCAGTGCGGCGCGAGGATCACGCACCAGCGTCATCAGCGCGAGGCCGCACGCGAGCACCGCGCACGCCATGTCGAGCGCGGCGACGGGCCCCGCCGTCGATGCCGCCAGTCCGGCCAGGAACGCCGCCGAGAACGCCAGCAGCACGGCCGCCGCCTGCGCCAATCGCAGTTCGGCGACGACGCGATGCGGGGCATGCGAAGGAATCCTGATGGTCTGCCAGGTGAGCACCGCCATGGCCGCCACGAGCGTGAGCGCGCCTCCGGCCAGCGCGCGACTCGCGTCAGAGCCCATCGCGGAACGTCACATGCCCGCCGCGAATCGTGACGAGCGGGCGTGCGGTGAGGATCTCGGCCGGCGGCACCTGCATGATGTCTGCCGACAGCACGAGCAGATCGGCCAGCGCTCCCGGACGCAGCGATCCGAGGTCCTGTTCGAGATGCGCGGCATACGCCGCACCGGCGGTGAAACTGTGAAGCGCTTCGGCGCGCGTCAACCGCTGATCGGGCATCCAGCCCCCCGGCGGCCGGCCGGAGCGATCCTGCCGCGTGACGGCCGCGTAGAAGCCGAACATCGGGTTGGGTTCCTCGACGGGGAAGTCCGAACCGTTGGCCAGGTGCACGCCGCTCCGCAGGAGCGTCTGCCACACGTAGGCGCCTTCGCGCGTGCGGACCTCGCCGACGCGCTGCGCGACCCACGGCATGTCCGACGTGGCGTGCGTGGCCTGCATCGACGCGATCACGTCGAGCGCGGCCAAGCGCGGGATGTCCGCGGCACGCAGGATCTGGGCGTGCTCGTCGCGCATCCGCAGCGTGCGACTGCCCGGTACTTCCCGCTGGAGCCGCTCGAAGAGATCGAGGACCGCCGTGTTCGCGGCATCGCCGATCGCGTGGATGCACGGCTGATAGCCGGCCTGCACGGACGCCAGCGCCTGCGCGTGCAGTTGCTCGGGCGACGTCACCAGCAGACCCCGCGTGGTCGATTCGTCGCTGTACGGCTCGTGCAGCGCGGCACCCCGCGACCCGAGCGCGCCATCGGCGACCAGCTTCACCGCGCGCACGGTGAGCAGGTGCGAGCCGTGACCGATGAGCGGCGGCGGCAGCGTCTCGCCGTTGCGCGGCGGCCGCAGCATCACGTACAGCCGCGTCTTCAACGCACCGGCGTCGGCCACTTCCCGATACATCTCCGCATCGTCCCAGCCCACGCCCGCGTCGTGCACCATCGTGAGTCCGAGGCTGGCGGCGAGATCGTCGGCCAGGCGCAACTGCTCGCGGTGCTGCCCCCGCGACTCGGCGGGAATGTGACGGCCCACGAGGCCCATCGCCCTGTCGATCAGAATGCCCGTGGGACGGCCATCCGCCGTGCGGATGATCCGTCCGCCGTCGGGATCCGTCGTGGCGGCAGTCAGGCCCGACACGCGCAGTGCGGCGGAATTGACCCACGCCGCGTGTCCGTCGACGCGCGAGAGATAGACGGGACGATCGGGTAGGGCCGCATCGAGCAGTGCGGCAGTGGGCCACGCCGCGTCGGGCCAGTCGTTCTGATCCCAGCCGCGCCCGATCACCCACTGACCCTCTGGCAGCGCCTGCGCGCGCGTGCGGACGGCCTCGACCACTGCCCGCGTGTCCTTCGTGCCTCGCAGGTCGACGTCCTGCAGGCTCTGCCCGAGTCCGAGCATGTGTCCGTGCGCGTCGTGGAGTCCCGGGACCACCGCCCGTCCGCCCGCGTCGATCACCTGCGTGAGCGGACCGCGCGTGGCGAGCACGTCGGCGTTGGATCCGACAAGCGTGATGCGGTCACCCTTGACGGCGATCGCCTGCGCCTCCGGTCGCGCGGGATCGACGGTGTAGGCACGTGCGTTGACGACGATGAGCGTGGCGTCGCCGGCAGACGGCTGGACGAGCGCCGTCACCGCAACGCCACCGCTGACGGCGAGCGCGAGCAACAGGGGAAGGAGACGAGTCATGAGGGGAGTGGTGCCAGTATACTTGCGGCGTTCATGCGTGCAGTCGACATCATTCGCGCCAAGCGCGACGGCGGTGCGCTCACCCGCGAACAGATTGCGTGGATGGTCGCGGGCGCGGCCGACGGATCCGTGCCGGCCTATCAGTTGTCGGCATGGCTGATGGCGGTCTGGCTGCGGGGCATGTCGCCCGAAGAGACGTCGTGGCTCACCGACGCGATGGTGCGCTCGGGCGTGCGCGTCGATCTCTCCGCGATCCCCGGCGTGAAGGTGGACAAGCACAGCACCGGCGGCGTGGGCGACAAGACCTCGCTCGTCATCGCGCCAGTGGTCGCGGCGCTCGGCGTACCGGTGCCGATGATGTCGGGTCGCGGCCTCGGCCACACGGGCGGCACGCTCGACAAGCTGGAGAGCATCAGCGGCTTCCGCACGCGACTCACGCTCGACGAGTTCCACGCGCAACTCGCCGATCTGCGCTGCGCGTTGATCGGCCAGACAGACGATGTGGCGCCGGCGGACCGGACGCTGTATTCGCTGCGCGACGTGACGGCCACCGTCGAGAGCCTGCCGCTCATCTGCGCGTCGATCCTCAGCAAGAAGATCGCCGAAGGGATAGACGCCCTGGTGCTCGACGTGAAGACGGGCAACGGCGCGTTCATGGCGCGCGAGGAGGACGCCCGCGCGCTCGCCGACGCGCTCGTCGGGCTGGCAGAACGGTCCGGCCTGCGCGTGGCCGCGCTGCTCACGCAGATGGACGTGCCGCTCGGACGCACCGTGGGCAACGCGCTCGAAGTGCGCGAGTGCATCGACGTCCTGCGCGGCGGAGGGCCGTCGGACCTCGTCGAACTCTCGGTGGAACTCGCGGCGTTGATGCTGTGGTTGGGGCAGGGGCGTCCCACGCTCGACGCATCGCGCGACGCTGTCCGCGGTGCACTCGCCGACGGCTCGGGCCTCGCGATGTTCCGCGCGATCGTCGCCCGTCAGGGCGGCGACGTCGGGATGGTGGACGATCCCTCGACGCTGCCGCAGGCGCCCGTGTGCGAGATGTTCGTCGCGCCGCGCGCCGGACACGTCGCTCGCTACGACGCCGGATTGATCGGTCGCGCCGCGGTTCACCTCGGCGCAGGGCGTGCGAAGGCCGAGGACGCCGTCGATCCGGCAGTCGGCTTCGACATCGTTGCGCCGCCGGGGACTCGCGTCGATGCCGGTGAGCCCCTCATCGCCATCCATGCCCGGACCAGGGCCGGCGTGGCGGCGGTGCGGCCGATGCTCGATCAGGCGCTCACGATGGCCGATGAGCCGCCCGCGCCGCGTCCGCTGATCCTCGATCGCCTGGGGCTCGCACGCTCCTCCTGACCGCACATGACAGATCTGCTCTCGTCCATCGATACGGCCGTTGCGCTCCTCCGCGAGCGTGTGGGTGACGCGCCGGACGTCGCCATCGTGCTCGGTTCAGGGCTCGGCGACTTCGCGTCGACGTTGACGGATGCGACGGCCATCCCGTACGGCGAGATCCCCGAGTGGCCCTCGTCTGCCGTTGTCGGGCACGCCGGCACGCTCGTCGTCGGAACGCATGCGTCCGGCGCGCGCGTGGCGGCGTTGTCGGGTCGTGCGCACCTCTATGAAGGGCATCACGTCTCGCGCGCGGTGTTCGGCGTGCGCGTGATGGTGCGCTGGGGCGTGTCGCGGATCGTGCTCACGAACGCGGCGGGCGGCATCAACAGGGCGCTGTCGCAGGGCGCGCTGATGTTGATCACCGATCACATCAACATGCTCGGCATCAACCCGCTGGTCGGACCCAACGTCGACGCGCTCGGACCGCGGTTCCCCGACATGACGTACGTCTACGACCGTCAGCAGCAGGCGCTCGCGCTCGACGCCGCGGCTGCCGTCGGTGTGCCGCTGCACAGCGGGATCTACGTGGCAACGCTCGGGCCGAGCTACGAGACACCGGCGGAAATCCGTGCGTTTCGCACGCTCGGCGCAGACGCGGTCGGGATGTCCACGGTGCCGGAGGCCATCGCGGCGCGGCACATGGGCGCGCGCGTCACCGGCATCTCGTGCATCACCAACCCCGCCGCCGGAGTCGTCGACGCGCCGCTCGATCATCAGGAGGTGATGGAGACGGCGGCGCGCGTGCGGGGGCAGTTCATCGCGCTCCTCGACGCGTTCGTCGCGAGGTTGGTGGAGGAGTGACCCCACCGTCGCCAGCTGACGTGGATCAGGCGCTCGTGGACGCGGCGCGGGCCGCGCGCGCCAACGCGTGGGCGCCGTTCTCGTCGTTCGCCGTTGGCGCCGCGCTGCGCCACGTCGACGGCCGCATCTTCACGGGTTGCAACGTCGAGAACGCCACGTACGGCCTCACCATCTGCGCCGAGCGCACCGCCATCGTCAAGGCCATCTCGGAGGGGGCGCGACCGGGCGAGTTCACCGCTGTCGTCGTCGTCGCCGACACCGAGGAGCCCACGCCCCCGTGCGGTGCGTGCCGCCAGTTCCTGTGGGAATTCTGCGGTCCCGTTCCCATCGTCCTCGCCACCCCGAGCGCCGTCACCGCCGCCCTCCCCCTCGCCGACCTCCTGCCGCGTCCCTTCGACGC
>JADLFL010000007.1 GCA_020845575.1 Acidobacteriota bacterium
ATCCCCGACGAGGAGAAGCAGCGTCGCGTGGACCTGCAGAAGCAGATCATGAACGCGGTGATCACGGGCCAGGGCTGGGATGGCATCCCGGAGGCGACGCGCAAGCAGGCCGACACCGCGTGGTTCCGCAGCGTGCTGGTCTGGGACCCGGCGCCCGTGATGAAGAAGGTCAAGCAGCCCCTGCTCATCGTCCACGGCGAGCTCGACAAGCAGGTGCCGATTCAGAACGCCGAACTGCTGAACGGTCTCGCGTTGCAGCGCAAGAAGGGCACGACGGCGATGGTGCTGATACCGGGCATCAACCACCTGCTGGTGCCGGCAAGGACCGGCGAGGTGTCCGAGTACGGCGCCCTCGGCGACGCGCGGGTCAGCCCGGACGTGTCGACGCGAGTGGTTGAGTGGCTGAGGAACCACTGACCGGTTGCCCGTTGCCGGATTGCCGGTTGCCGGTTGCCGGTTGCCGGTCACTCATACCTGAGCGCTTCTATCGGGTCGAGTCGTGAGGCTCGGACGGCGGGGAGTGTGCCTGCTATCAGGCCGACGACCATCAGGATCGCGGTGCAGATGCCCAGCAGTTCCAGTGACAGCACGAGGTGGATGTCCGTGCGCCTCGTCATGTCGTCGAGCAGTTCGGCCAGGAAGGGGCGTGGACTCACGGCCCGGACCATCAGCCATGACGCGACCACGCCTGCCAGGCCGCCGAGGAACGTGATGAAGAACGCCTCGAGCATGAACTGGAGCAGGATCTCGCGCCGGCGCGCACCGAGCGCCTTGCGGATGCCGATCTCGCGCGTCCGCTCCGTCACCGACACGAACATGATGTTCATGATGCCGACGCCGCCGATGGCCAGCGTCAGCACGCCGATGAACGTGAGCACGGCCTTGAGTCCCACGGTGATGCCGTTGACCGTGGCCATGTTCTCGACCGAGTCGTTGATGTTGAGCGCTCGCTCGTCGGCGGAATCGAAGCGGTACTTCTTCCCGAGCGTCTCCCGCACCTGGCGCAACGCCTTGTCCTGCTGCATCGGGTTGACGGTCTGGAACACCAGCGTGGCGAGATACGTCGTGTCGTGCAGCTCGCCGGCTGTCGTCCACGGGATGAAGGCGCAGTACTTGTCCGGCGCAAAGTACGAGGACATCTGGACCTTGTCCTCCATCACGCCCACGACCTCGAACGGACGGTTGGCGATGCGCACCGTCTGCCCGACGGCCTGCTGCGCGCCGAACAGCTTGCGCGCGATCTCGTAACCGAGGAACACCACGCGGCGGCGTTCCGCGACGTCATCGTCGCTGAGCCATCGGCCCTGGCCCTTCGCGGGGCGCTCGCCGCGCATGCTGCCGTACACGACGTTCACGCCGCGCACCGCGTACGTGGACGACTTGTCGCCATGCGTGATCGGCACGCGCGTGATGTACTCCGGGCTCGCCGCCTTGATCGCCGGCAGCTGCGTCAGCAGCGTGACGTCTTCCGGCTTCAGGCGAATCCGCCGGCCCGCACGCTGGCCGCCGGCCTGCAGGCTCGTCTGCCCCGGCCAGATCACCGCCACGCCCTCGCCGAACGCGTTCCTGAATCCCACCATCAGCGCTTCGTGGAACCCGTTGCCATACGCAAGCAGCATCACCACCGAGACGATGCCCCACGAGATGCCCAGCATCGACAGCGCCGCGCGGAGCCTGTTGCGTGCGATGCCGTACGCCGCCTCGCGCACGACTTCCTTGGCCATCTGGATGGTCCGCGCCACGCCACGCACGCGGCGTGGAGTGGTTGTCGGAAGCGCGGTGTCGATGGTGGTCATCTCGCTCACATCTCGTAGCGCAGGGCTTCGGTCGGTGGCAACTGCGCCGCCTTGCGGGCGGGGAGCGTGGAGGCGACCACGCCGATCGCGACAAGGGCGACGAGCGCGAGCAGGGCGTTCGACCACGTGATGACCATGCCCGAGAAGCGGATCGGCAGTGTGGCGAAGACGTTGACGGCCGTGCAGAGTCCCACGCCGATCAGCATGCCGAGACCGCCGCTGATCATCGTGAGGAAGAACCCTTCGAGGAAGAACTGCCGCTGGATGGCCGCCGTCGTCGCCCCGAGTGCCTTGCGCACGCCGATCTCGCGCGTGCGGTCCTTCACGGCGATCAGCATGATGTTCATCACGCCGATGCCGCCGAGCGCGAGCGTCACGAGCCCCACCACGCGGAAGAAGCTCGCCATCGCGCCGATCATCCTGTCGAAGAACATCGTCTGCAGCGACGTGTCCCAGACGTTGATGGCGTCCCTGTCGTCGGGGTCGAACGCCTTGCGCCGCGCGAGGATCTCCCTGATCTCCTTCTCGAGCGGCCAGTCGACGTCTTCGACTCGCCCCGTACGCGCGGCCAGCACGCCACTTAGCCCGTCGATCACTTCCTGGCGCGGCATGACCAGCATCTGGTGGATGCTGCCTGCCGGCGCGTCGGTGCGCGGGAAGTACTTCGCCATCACCGAGAAGGGGACGAAGATCTTGCCGTTGTCGGGTCCGCTGTAGCTGCTGTCCTGATCCTTGCGGCGGATCCGCCCCACGATCGTGAACGGCGCGCCGTTGACGAGCACCTGTTCGCCGATCGGATCGCGATCACCGAAGAGCTGCTTGCTCATCTCCCAGCCGATCACCGCGACCTGGCTCTCGCTGGTCTCGTCGGTCCACGACAACTGGCGCCCGAGATCCACCTCGATCGTCCGCATGAACATGTACGGCGGCTCGACACCATGGATCGGGACGGACGCCTCGTTGTAGGCGCTCTTGACCTTCCCGCCGCGCTGGAGCTCAGGACTCACCAGGCTCACCAGGCGCCCCTGCGCCTGGACCGCCCTGGCATCGTCGGCGGTCAGGGTCAGGAGACGGCCGGCGCGCTCACCGCCCGCCTGCCTGGTGGTGCGCGAGCCCCACACGATGCTCATGTTGCGGCCGAACTCGCGCAGCACGGCGTTGTTGCCGCGCTGGAAGCCCTCGCCGAGCGCCGAGAGCACCACGATCGACACGATGCCCCACATGATGCCGAACATCGTGAGGAAGCTCCGGAGCTTGTTGGCCCGGAGGTTGTCGATCGCCTGGATGAACGACTCGCGCATGATGACGGCCCGGCGGGCTCAGGACGGCAGGATGACGCGGTCGCCCTTCTTCACCCCGTCGAGGAGCTGCGCGCGCGTGCCGTTACCGATGCCTACCTTCACGGGAACCCTTCGGCGGCTCGTGGGCACCGCCGGATCGTAGAGATCCACGAATGCCTGCCGCTGCGCGTCGTAGCTGATCGCCGCTTCGGGCACGATGAGCGCGTCTGGCCGCTGCTCGAGGATGATTTCGGCGTTGGCCGTCATGTTGGCCTTCAGCTCGTTGCCCGGATTGTCGATCGACACCTTCACCTCGAAGGTCGTGACGTTGTCCTTCTCGATGCCCATCGGCGAGATGAGCGTGACGCGGCCGTCGAACGTACGGTCCTTGAACGTCTCGACACTGATGCGCGCGGGCTGCTCGTACTTCACTCGGCCGATGTCGGCCTCGTCGACCTTGCCGCGCACGAAGACCTCCGCGATGTCGCCGAGCGTCATCACCAGCGTGGCGTTGGCGCCGAGGTTGAGGATCGACGACACGGGACTGCCGACCTCGACGTCGCGCGTGAGCACCATGCCGGAGATGGGCGCGCGGATCGTGGCGTTGCGAAGTTCCTCGTCGGCGCGTTCCAGGTTCGCGCGCGCCTGCGACACCTGCGCGGCGGCCTCAGACACTTTCGCCTGCGACACGACAAGCTGGCCACGCGCCGCCTTCTGACGGTTCACTGCCTGCTCGTACGTGCTCTGCGCGAGATCGAGCTCCGACTGCGGCAGCAGCTTCTGATCGGCCAGGTCGCCTGCACGCTGCGCCGCGCGCCTGGCGAACTCGACGTCGGGCCCCTCGGCCTCGACCTTGTTCTTCTCGAGCTGCGCGCGCGCCGCGAGCAGCGCCGCCGCGGCCGCCTGCACATTCGCCGTCGCTTCGCGCACGCGCGCCAGCAGGTTCTCCTTGTCGAGTTCCGCCAGCACGTCGCCCGCCTTCACGACGTGGCCCACGTCCACGTGCAGCCGCTCGATGATGCCGTTGGCCTTCGACTTGATCTCGACTTTCGCGATGGGCTCCACCTTGCCGGTGGCAACGACCGAACGGATCATCGTGTCCTGCTCGACCGTCGCGAGGCGCGACGCCTCGAACGTCGCCTCGGCGGTGTTCCCGCCCAGCCACGCGTACAGCCCCACCCCTACGGCCAGCGCCACCACCGACACCACGCCGACGCGCCTGTTCATCTTGGTCACGGGAAGTTTGACGGGAAGGATGAAGGGGGAGTTCGGCATTCCCGCCCCGCCCTCACGCGCGGCGCTACGGCGCGGCAAGCATTTACCCGCTACAATCCCCAGCCATGGTCATCGGGGTTCCGCGCGAGCTCGTACCCGGGGAAGACCGGGTTGCCTTGGTTCCCGCCAGCGTGGGACCGCTGGTCAAGTCCGGCGCGCAGTTGATCGTCGAGCCGGGTGCAGGCCTACGCGCGGGCCACTCCGACGAGGCCTACGTGACGGCGGGCGCCACGCTCGCGACGCGTGACGAGGTCCTGTCGCATGCCGACGTCCTTCTCCAGGTCCGCGCCGGGGCCGCCTCCGGGGCGTACGGTGCGGCCGACGTCGCGCGGCTCACACCACGGCAAACGGTGATCGCGTTCACGGATCCGCTCGGCGACGTCGAGTCGGCGCGCACGTTCGCCGCCACGGGCGCCACCATAGTCTCGATGGAGCTCATCCCGCGCATCACGCGGGCCCAGAGCATGGACGCGCTCTCGTCCATGGCCAACATCGCCGGCTAC
Source organism: Acidobacteriota bacterium (assembly GCA_020845575.1). Taxonomy (NCBI): domain Bacteria; kingdom Pseudomonadati; phylum Acidobacteriota; species Acidobacteriota bacterium. The sequence goes on from JADLFL010000007.1 coordinate 4,855, forward strand.
AAGGCCGTGCTCATCGCCGCCGCCACGCTGCCGCGCATGTTCCCGATGATGATGACGGCGGCCGGCACCATCAACCCGGCGCGCGTGTTCGTGATCGGCGCGGGCGTGGCAGGCCTGCAAGCGATCGCCACGGCCAAGCGGCTCGGTGGACGCATCGAAGCCTACGACGTCCGCGCGGCGGTAAAGGAACAGATCGAGAGCCTCGGCGCGAAGTTCGTCGAGCTGCCGCTCGACACGGCGGCATCGGAAGGCCAGGGCGGGTACGCCGCGGCGCAGGACGAGTCCTTCTACCGTCGCCAGCGCGAGACGATGGCGCGGGTGGTGGCGCACAGCGACGTGGTCATCACCACGGCCGCCATCCCCGGCCGGAAGTCGCCGGTGCTGATCACGGCGGACATGGTCGCCAGCATGGCGCCGGGGTCGGTGATCGTCGATCTGGCCGCCGAACGTGGCGGCAACTGCGAGCTCACGAAGGCCGACGAAACGGTCGTCGTCCACGGCGTCACCATCCACGGGCCGACCAACCTGCCGGCCACGGTGCCGTACCATGCGAGCCAGTTGTACGCGAAGAACCTGACCACCGTGCTCGCGCACCTGCGCAACAAGGAAGGCGACCTCGTGATCGACACGGCCGACGAGATCACGCGCGAGATCCTCATGGCGCACGGCGGTGAGGTAATCGCGCCGCGCCTGCGCGAGGGCCTCGGTCTCCCACCGCTCCCCGCTCCTGTCGCGACGACAGCGTAGAACGACAGGCTGACGCCGATGTGGATCCTTCGCACCGTGCAGGGGCATGAACCCACCCTGACATTCCGGCTCCTGCCTGGCACCATCAAGACGCTCGGACGCGCCGTCCGCGCGGACTTCATCGTTGACGCCGCGATGGTGTCGCGCCTGCACTGCCGCCTCACCGCGCAAGCCACGGGTCAGCTCGAAGTCGAGGATCTCCAGAGCACCAACGGCACGTACGTGAACGGCCGCCGCGTCCACAAGGCCACGCTGCTGCCCGGCGACACCCTCCGCGTCGGCCGCGTGGACCTCGTCCTCGTCCACGCGTCGCTGAACCAGGTCGACACGACGCTGGAAGTCGGCGGCGAACGCGAAACGCCGGTCTGAACCAGAGCGGGCTTCCACCTTCGCCCTCCGGGCTACGGCGGACAGGGCGCCCGGCCCGTCACCCTTCCCCTGGCACAACGCACAGGAGGTTCGATGGCTCGAATTGCCGCTGCATTCGTCTCGCTGCTCGTCCTCGTCCCGGCACTGTCGAACGCGCAGGGCGCCGGCACGCCCGACGATCGGGCGATCCGGGACGTGATCGGCGCATACGCGGCGGCGCGCGACGCGCAGGATCCGAAGGCCACGCAGGCGCTGTTTGTCACCGATGCCGATCAACTCGTGTCGTCGGGCGAGTGGCGGCGCGGGCGTGACGCCCTCGTCACCGGCGCCATGGCCTCGTCGGCGCGGACCGCCGGCACGCGCACGCTCGACGTCGAGTCCGTGCGCATCATCGCCGGCGACGTGGCCATCGCTGACGCGCGCTACGAGATTCGCGATGCAGCCGGCGGCGTCGCCCGCCGCATGTGGTCGACGTTCGTCCTCGTCAGGCACGACGGTGCGTGGCGCATCAGCGCCATCCGCAACATGCTGCCTGCTGCGCCGTAGAACCGCAGCGGCGGCGGGCGCCAGCGGGTGGCGACAACGCGAAGGAGAGGCCCGCTACGGCAGACGCACGTACGACCCGCCGGGAATCAGATACTGGATCGGCCACAGCTCCCCGGCAGTAGCGACAACGTGTCCGGCGTCGAAGAGTTCAGCGTCCGCCGGCAGATCGAGTGTGAGGTCAGGGACCACTGATGCCGCCGACACGGCGAGCAGCGCGGAGGAGCCCGTTGCCGTGACTGAGAGAGTCGTCGGTCGCAGGTGGTGTGTCGCGAAGTCGCGCACGACTGCCACCGCCTCGATCGCGTCGACCAGATACGGACGACCCGTGAGCAGTCCGTTGTAGACGTGGTTGGCCATCACGCTCGCCAGCGGATGGTCGTGCCTTTCGTCGCCCTTCAGCGCTTCGATGTACGGGTGGGTCGCAACGTCGTACGGCATGCGCGTCTCGCCGGTCCCGGGGAGATCGAAGCTGAGGACGTCCGAACCGGCTGCGAGCGCGCGCGCGATCTCCGGCCAGCGCTCCGCCGTGACCTTTCCCCGAAGATCGACGTGCAGCACCGCGGGGCGCCGCGCGCTGCCGCCACGGTGGATGTGCAGCAGGGGGACTTCCTGCGTCCCCGCGTAGCGCAACAGGTAGCGATCGATGGTCACGTCCCGCCAGGTGGTCGACCCGGTGCGCGTCCACACCACCGCATTGGCCCCGGGCTGCCCGCGATCCGGGTCGACGGTCCTGGCCGGCAGCGGAGAAGCCTCGAACCATTGCTTCAGGAACGTCGTCAGGTCCGTCTCCCGCGCACCGCGATGCGCGTCGTGGTACTCGCGGATCACATCGGTCAGGCTGCGGCCTGGCAGGTCGACCCGTACCTGGCCGATGGTCGTGACGCGCAACCTGTCGTCTGGCAGCGGTTGCGTCTCCGGCAATGCCGTTGGCGGTTCCGTGCCGAACACGCGCGCCATGAAGCGATACGCCGAGAGCTGGCTCGAATCCGGGTATGAATGCCGCGCGTACGCCTCGGAGAGCACGACGCGATCGGCGTGGCCGAAGCGCGCGTAGGCCGCCTGCACGCGGCGGACCGTGAGGCGCGTACCCTCGATCGGAAAGAAGTCGCGCGCCACGGCGGAGACGTGGAGATGTCGGGGATAGGCCGCCAGCAGCAGGCCGACGTGATCGATGCCCGCGGCGACAAGGCCGGCGGGATCCTGCTCGGGATCGCTGTCGGGATCCTCGAAGATCCGGTTGGCCATCCGCATCGGGAGCGACGTGATGAACGCCGACGGCGCGACGATGGCGATGCGCGAATCCAGCGCGCCGATCCATGCCGACTGGAAGCCGCCGCCGCTCGTGCCCGTGATCGCGATGCGATCCGGATCGACATCGTCGCGCGTCAGCAGGTAGTCGAGCGCGCGCATGCCGTCCCAGACCATCCAGCGCGCGACGTTGGCGCCCGCCAGCGTCGCGAGGTTGCCGAGCACCGCGTGCTCGCCGCAGACGCGGTCGTAGCGCGTGTCGCCACGCGTCGCGTCCCAGAACTGGCTCCGTTCACCCTGGCCGATCGGATCCCAGCTGATGACCACGTACCCCAGCCGCGCGAGCCGGCCGCCGATACGCTGATAGTTCTCGTAGGCCTTGCCGTTGGTGGCGTGGCCTGCCGCCAGCAGGACCGCTGGCCGGCGCTGACGCGGTACGCCGTCCGCAGGCACGGGTACGTACACCACTGCCGTGACGTGAATCCCCGGGACACTCTCGAAGACGATGCGTTCCAGGCCGTAGCCGTCGAGCCGCTCGGTCCCCACGACCCGCGCGTTGAGTGGCGTGCGCGCGTCAGGCAGGCCGCCGATCGCGTCGAGCATCGCGCGCCGGATCTCCGCCTGCAGCGCGAGCAGCTCCCGTTCTGTCGCAACGGCATCGAGACGGGCCTGCCGTCGTGCGTCCTGAGCCCATGCCCGATCCACCTGTGCGCGAAGGTACGGCGTGACCTGCGGTCCCTCGACCGACGGCGCGCGCACGAGCAGCGCATCATCGCCCGGCTGCGCCCCCGCCGCACCGGCAGCGAGCAGCAGGCAAAGGACGCCGATGTAGTACCGCACGCAGCGGGCAAAGGCAGCGACGTTCATCTCCGACATATCGTCCTTCTTGTCATCGGCCGCCTGACAGTTGTGATCATGTCGCAGCAGCCAGGCTACCCCTGACGTACGTAGGGGTTCGTGCGCCGCTCCATTCCGATGGTCGTCGTCGGGCCGTGGCCGGGGTAGACGAGGCTGTCGTCGCCCAGCGGAAAGAGCACGTCGTTCACTGACCGCAGCAACGTCTCGAGGTTCCCGCCAGGCAAGTCGGTACGGCCAATCGACCCGGCGAACAACGTGTCGCCGACGAAGAGGTGGTTGGGCGGTGCCCGGCGTTCACCCGGTTGCCGGTCGCCCGTTGCCGGTTGCCGGACCTGTAAACACACCTGCCCGGGACTGTGTCCGGGCGTGTGGTGGGCGTCGATGGTGCAGTTGCCGAACGTCCAGTGCGGCTGCTTGTCGAACCACGCGTCGACGGGTGGCTGCTGGCGCATCCTGATGCCGAACGCGATGCCCTGCTGCACGGCGCGCTCGTACAGGAACCGATCGGCCTCGTGCAGCACGATCGGCACCTGCCACGCGGCCTTCGCCTCGTCGCACCCCGCGATGTGATCGAGGTGCGCGTGCGTCAGCATGATGTAACGCACGCTGACGCCGCTACGACGAACGACGTCGATGAGCTGCTCGACTTCGTGGCCGGGGTCTATGACGATAGCCTCGCCCGAGTCGGGACAGGCCACCACATACCCGTTCTTCTCGAACGGCGGCGCGGCACGGGATTCGATGAACAATGCTCGAAGCCTCTTATCTGGGCCGACTTGGCCTGATTTCGACCTTGCTCGGGAGGCTGCGCGACGAGTGGCCCAGCAGGTCGAACACCACCTGCGCCACATCGTCTGGCGACAGCTTCCAGGCGTTTTCCGGGCTGTCTCCACCAGGCGAGAACGCCGTCTGGACCGAACCCGGCATCACCGTCGACACCCGGATGTCGTCCTGCCGGACCTCGAGCATCAGCGAGTCGGCGAACGCGTTCAGTCCCGCTTTCGATGCGCAGTAGGCCGCGCCGCCTGCGAACGAGTTGCGGCCGGCAAGGCTGCTGATGTTGATGATCCAGCCGCCGCCGCGCGCACGGAGTGCCGGGATCGCCGCCTTCGAGCACAGGAACACGCCCGTCAGATTGGTGGCGATGAGACGATGCCAGTCCTCGTCCTTCATCTCCGCGACGGGCACGAACGTGCCGACGCCCGCGTTGTTGACGAGGCTGTCGACGCCGCCGAACCGCTCGACGGCCGTCCGGACCAGCGCGCCGGCCGTCGCGGCGTCAGCGACATCGCCCTGAACGGTGGCGACGCTGTCGCCGAATCGAGCCGAGACCGCGTCGAGACCGCCGGCCGACCGTCCGGACACCACCACGCGCGCGCCGCGCTCCACCAGGCCGCTGGTGAGCGCGAGACCGATCCCGCGCGTGCCGCCCGTGACGATGGCGACGTGGCCGTCGAGTTGAGGCTTGGAAGTCATGCCCCTTACACTACCGGGGTCGCGCGGCGCCCGCCACGCCTTCTTCGATGCCTTTCGTCGCCATCCTCGGAGCCGGTCCCCTCGGCGGAGCCATCGCCCACGCCCTGGCCTGCCGCAACCGGTTCGACGAGGTGCGCCTGATCGATCCGGAGAAGACGCTTGCCGCCGGAAAGGCGCTCGACATCCTGCAGTCGGGCCCTGTCGACGGCTCCAGCGCGCGCGTCACGGGTCATGCCTCCCTCGACGCCGCCAACGGCGCGTGGGTCATCCTCCTCGCCGACCCTGTCGCGCCAGACCCTGTCGCGCATCTCGGCGACCTGCATCGTCGATCGCCAGGCGCCATGATCGTCGCCGCGGACGCCGCGCACGCCCTGTCCATCGGAAGGGCCGTCGCGACAGGGGCCGTGCAGCCCGACCGCATCATCGGATCCGCGCCGGCGGCCGTGGCAAGCGCCGCGCGCGCGTTGATCGCGCTGGACGAGGACATCAGTCCCGCACTCGTCCATGCGGCTGCCACGACAGGGAATGCTTCCGGCACCTGCCGCATCGACTGGACGCGCACGACCATAGACGGCGAGTCGGCAGGCACCGTCCTCCACCGCGAACGTCAGGACCGCCTCGACGCCCGGCTTGCCGCCCTCGGGTCGCCGGGTCCCCTCACGCTCGCGTCGGCCGCGGCACGACTGGCCGAAGCGGCATGGTTCGGGTCGCGCGTGCCGCATCCGGCATGGTGGGTCACCGATGGCGGTGCCGGCCCCCCCAAGGTCCACGACCTGCGCTTCGCGCCCGGCGGACGGGCGCGCGTGACGCGCTGACGTGCTGACGTCCCTGCTCATCGTGGCCGCCATGGTCGCGGTGACGGCCCTCTACGTCGCAGCCGAGTTCGCGGCGGTCTCCGTACGCCGCAGTCGTGTCAGGCAGCTCGCCGAGGACGGCCACGCCACGGCGAAGCGCCTGCTCCCGATCCTCGAGGACGCCACCGGGCTCGATCGTTACATCGCCGCCTGCCAGGTGGGCATCACGCTCTCGAGCCTCGTCCTCGGCGCGTACGGACAGATCGCGTTCGGTCCGGCGCTCTCGAACCTGCTCCAGGCGCGCGCCGGACTCGAGCCCATTGCCGCCGCGTCGACAGCCGCCGGCACGATTCTCCTCGTCCTCACTGTCGGCACGATGGTCGTCGGCGAACTCGCTCCGAAGTCGCTGGCGCTCCAGTTCCCGACCGAGATGGCGCTCTACACCTACTGGCCGATGCGCTGGTCGTTGTGGTTGCTCGGGCCGTTCATCTGGTTCCTCAACGGGTCAGGCACGCTCATCCTCCGCATGCTCGGCAGCGGACACGGTACGCACAGACACGTCCACTCGCCCGAGGAGATCGAGCTGCTCCTCGCCGAGAGTCACGATGGCGGCCTCCTCGAGCCCGACGAACTGCGTCGCCTGCAGCGCGCGCTGCGCTTCAGCCTTCGCTCGGCGCAGCAGATGATGACGGCGCGAGACCGCATGCAGGCGATCGATGCGTCGATGCCCGTCGAGGACGTGCTGGCGATGGCGCTCGAGTCGTCGCAGGCCCACGTCCCCGTCTATCGCGGCACGATCGACACGGTCGTCGGCTTCCTCAACACGAAGCGGCTGCTCGTGAGGCACGTCGAAGGCAGGCCCGTCACGTCGCTGCGCGAGCTGATCCAGCCGGCGGTCACCGTCGACGCGCACATGACGGGCGACCGTCTGGTCGCCGAATTGCGCAAGCGGCGTGCGCATCAGGCGATCGTGCGCGACGCGCAGGGACGCGTCGTGGGCATGGTGACCCTCGACGACATCCTGTCGTCGCTGCTCGGTCCCACACCCGACGAGTTCACGCGATCGACACTGCGCATGAAGGCCCCGCGCGCCACGAGGGCACGCCCATGACGACGCTGATCGTCATCGTCGCGGTGCTCGTGTTGCTCAACGGCCTGTTCGTGGCGGCGGAGTTCGCCATCGTGGGCACGCCGCGCGTGGCCATTGACAAGCGCGCCGCGGCAGGCCAGCGCGTCGCCACGCGCGTGAAGCGCATCCTCGACGATCCCGTCGAGCAGGACCGCTTCATCGCCACGGCGCAGCTGGGCATCACGCTCGCGAGTCTCGGGCTCGGCATGTACAGCGAGCACGAAGTGGCGCACCTGCTCGAGCACTGGCTCGGCGGGCTCGGCGTGGCGCGCGTCATCGCCATCCCCACGCTCGCCAGCATCGTCGCGGTCGCCATCCTGACGTACGCGCACATCGTCTTCGGCGAGATGGTGCCCAAGTCGATCGCCCTGCAGCGCGCGGAACGGACCGTGCTCTGGATCGCGCCGGTGATGCTCGTCATCCAGACGATCTGCTACCCGTTGGTGCTGGTGCTGAACGCCCTCGGCAACCTGCTGCTGCGGCTCATCGGCATCCGTCGCCAGCACACGTCGCACGGGCACCTGTACTCCCCCGAGGAGCTCTCGCTCATCGTGGCCGAGAGCGAGGAAGGGGGTCTGTTGCGCGAGGAGTCGGGGAAGATCCTGCGCGAACTGTTCGAGTTCGGCAGCCTGACGGCACGCGAGGTGATGACGCCGCGGGTACGCCTGGCCGCGCTGCCGCTCGGCGCCGACGATGAGACGGTGATCGCCACGGTACACCGGCAGCCGTACACGCGATATCCCGTGTACGACGGCGACATCGATCAACTGATCGGCGTGGTCAACGTGAAGGACCTGCTGGTGCTGAAAGCACGCGGCGGCACGCTGCACAAGGATCTGCTGCGGCCGATCCCGGCGCTGCCGGAGACCGCCACGCTCGACGTCGTGCTGGAGACGATGCGCGAGGCGCGCGCGCAGATGGCGGTGGTGATCGACGAGCACGGCGGCACGGCCGGCGTGCTCACGCACGAGGATCTCTTCGACGAGGTCATCGGCGAGGTGGCCGAAGGCGCGACGGATCGCACGAGCATCTACCGCGACGCCAGCGGCGCGCTGCACGTCAGCGGAACGTCACGCGTCGAGGAAGCCGGCGAGGCGCTGGGCGTGGAACTGGAGCACGACGAAGTGGACAGCGTCAGCGGGCTGATCCTGATGCGGCTCGGACGGCCGCCGCACGTCGGCGACGTGGTCACCTACGATCACGTGCGGTTCGAAGTCGTGTCCGTCGAGGGACTCGGCGTGGCCGAGTGCGTGGCATCCGTCGAGGACGAGCCCGCGACAGACGCCGACGATGCCTGATCGTCACTGACGACAACGCGGCCGAACACCCGGCAGATGTGCGCGACGGCGAGGTCCTCGACCTCCTGCATGGGCGGCGCTACACCGAGCAGCGCCTCGAGCGACGTCACGCCCTTGTCGGTGATCCCGCAGGGAACGATGAGGCCGAAGTGCGTGAGGTCGGTGCTGACGTTGAGCGCGAAGCCGTGGCTCGTCACCCAGCGTGACATCCGCACACCGATGGCGGCGAGCTTCGCCTCGCCCACCCACACACCCGTCAGCCCCTTCTTGCGATCCGCGGAGAGGCCGAACGCACCGCACACGCCGATGAGCGCTTCCTCGAGGTCGCGCACGTAGCGGTGCGCATCCTGGCGGTCCGGCTTCAGGTCGAGGATGGGATAGCCGACCAGTTGTCCCGGGCCGTGGTAGGTGACGTCGCCTCCGCGGCCAGCCTCGACGAGATCCACGGACATCGCGCGCAGGTCGTCGTCTGACGCGAGCACGTGCTCGCGCGACTGCCTGACCTTCACGCCGAGCGTGATGACGGGCGGGTGCTGCAGGAGAACCAGCGTGTCGGGAATCGCATCTGCCTTGCGCGCGGCGACGAGGTCTGCCTGCAGCGCGAGACCTGCCTCGTACGGCACGACGCCCGCGCGCCGCACCACCAGCGGCGTCATCAGGCCCAGTTCTCGAGCGTCGCCTTCACCTTGCTCATGAACTCGTCGGCGACGGCGCCATCGACGAGCCTGTGGTCGTAGCCTAGCGTGAGGTAGCCGCGCTGCCGCATCGCGATCATGTCGTCCACCACGACGACGCGCTTCTCGATCGTGCCGACGGCGAGGATGGCCACCTGGGGCTGGTTGATGATCGGCATGCCGAAGAGCGTGCCGAACGACCCCGGGTTCGTGATGGTGAACGTGCCGCCCTGTACGTCCTCTGGCTTGAGCTGCCTGGCGCGCGCGCGTGCCGCGACATCGGCGATGCCCGCGGCGATGCCCGACAGGTCGCGCCTGTCGGCCTTGTGAATCACGGGGACGATGAGGCCCCAGTCGAGCGCGACGGCGAATCCGAGATTGACGTCCTGCTTGTAGGCGATGCGATCGCCGTCGATGGACGCGTTGAGCACGGGCATCGCGCGCAACGCGTCAGCCACGGCTTTCGCGATGAACGACAGGTACGTGAGCTTCAGGCCGGCCTGCTCGAACTCCGCCTTGCGCGCCCGCCTCGCCGCCGCCACGGCGGTGAAGTCGATCTCGAACACCGAGTGCACGTGCGCCGACGTGCGCCGGCTGTAGATCATGTGCTCGGCGATCTTGCGGCGCATCACCGACATCGGCTGCAGATCGACGGCTTCACCAGGCTGGAACGCCGGGATGTGGAGATCGAGTCCACCGCCCGATGGCGTCGAAGGCACCTGCGACCGTCGTGCGTCGATGTAGTCGAGGATGTCCTGCTTGCTCACGCGGCCGCCGATGCCCGTCCCCGGCACGTGCGTGATGTCGACGCGATGCTCTTCGGCGATGCGGCGCACGAGCGGCGACGATTTCCTGCGTCGGCGTTCGGCGGTGATCATCTCCACCGACGGCTCCGCGTGGTCGGGCCCGCTCTCCGGGTGGCTCTCGACGCCACTCCCCGCCGCGCTCTCTGGGTGGCTCTCGGCCGGGCTCTCGGCGCCACTCCCCGCCGCGCTTGCCGCAACCTCCCCGTCCGCACCTATCACCGCGACGACCGTGTCGATCGGGACCGTTTCGCCTTCACGCACGCGGATCTCGAGCAACACGCCGGCCGCCGGCGACGGGATCTCCGCGTCAACCTTGTCGGTGGAGATCTCGAACAGCGGCTCGTCGCGATCCACGACGTCGCCGACCTTCTTGATCCAGCGGGCGACGGTGCCTTCGGCGACCGACTCTCCCATCTGGGGCATCACGACGTTGGTGGGCATGACGGTGACAGGGCTTACGGCTCAGGACTCAGGGCAAGACCAGTCCTACGCGTGCAGCGGGGCTCCATGCGCGGCATGCGCGGCTTCACCGACGGCCTCCGACATCGTCGGGTGGGCCTGGATCGTGCGAATCAGTTCCTCCACCGTGCACTCGAGGCGCAGCGCGAGCGTGGCTTGCGCGATGAGTTCGGTGGCGCGGGGGCCGATGATGTGGACGCCGAGGATCTCGTCGTACTTCTTCTCGGCGACGATCTTGACGAAGCCTTCCGTCTCGTTGGCGATCCGGGCGCGGCCGAGCACGCCGAACGGGAACGAGCCGATCTGCACGTCGTAGCCCTTCGCACGCGCCTGCTCTTCGGTGAGTCCCACGCTGCCGATCTCCGGATCGCAGTACGTGCAGCCGGGGACGTGCTCGGACACGATCGGACGCACGGTGTGGCCCGCGATTCGCTCCGCCACGAGCACGCCTTCGGCCGACGACAGGTGCGCGAGCTGCTTGTGCGGACTGGTGCCGTGCGTGATGACGTCACCGACGGCGGAGACGCCAGGCACGTTCGTACGCAGCAGGCCATCGACCTTGATGTAGCCGCGCTCCATCTCGAGCCCGAGTTCCTCGGCGCCGAGTCCGTCGGTGACGGGTCCGCGCCCAGTAGCCACGAGCAGGTACTCCGCGGTGAGCGCCTCCGTGCTGCCGTCGGGCAACTGCGCGGTGACCTCCACGGCATCGCCCGTGTTGGTCGCCGCCGTCACCTTCGTGCCGGTGAGCACGCGGATCTTCTTCTTGCGGAAGCTCTTCTCCAGTGTGTCGGAGACCGCCGCATCCTCATTGGGCACGATGCGCGGCAGCAGTTCGATGATGGTGACGTCCGTCGTACCGAAGCTGTTGAAGATCGACGCGAACTCGACGCCGACGGCGCCACTGCCCATCACGATGATCGACTTCGGCACCTGACGCAGGTTCATCGCCTCTGTGCTCGTCACGATCCGCTCGTAGTCGAACGCGATCCCCGGCACGCTCCGCGGCGACGACCCTGTCGCGACGATGATCTCCTTGTTCGCCGTGATGCGGCTCGTACCGCCGTCGGCGTCGGTGACCTCGATTGCGCCCTGTCCGAGCAGCCGCGCCGACCCCTTGATCCACTCGATCCTGTTCTTCTTGAACAGATGACCGATGCCGCCGGTGAGCGTCTTGACGATTTTGTCCTTGCGGTCCTGCACGACGTTCATGTCGATGCCGACCGTCGCGCCTTCGCTCAGCGTGATGCCCCACTCTCTGGCCGACTTCGCGATCTTGTACGCGTGCGCGTGTTCGAGCAGCGCCTTGGTCGGGATGCAGCCCCAGTTCAGGCAGGTGCCACCCAGCGCGGCTCCCCGCTCCACCACCGCCGTCGTCAACCCGAGCTGCGCGGCGCGAATCGCCGCCACATAGCCGCCTGTTCCCGCGCCGATCACCACGACATCGAATGCGCTCGCCACGTCGCTGAATTCCTCTCCGAGGTCCCGCCTCTCGATAACCGGGAGGGCGGACGACGAAAACTCCTGATTATGGATCGGGCCGCTCGATTCCGGCACGCCCGTGCTTCCCGTAAGATTGCCCGACCGATGGCCCCTCCGCAAAAGACCGTCCTGATCGTCGATGACGATGAGGGGATGCGAGACACGCTCACGGCGATTCTCAAGCGCGAGTACCGCGTGATGGCCGTGTCGTCGGCCGAAGACGGCCTCTCGCGGCTACGCCAGAACCGCGTCGATCTGATGCTGCTCGACGTGCGCCTGCCTGGCATCGGCGGCCTGGAGCTGCTGAGGCAGGTGCGCGAGCAGCGCGACGAGGTCGAGGTGATCATGATCTCGGCCATCACCGACGTCGAGACCGCCGTTCAGGCGATGAAGCTCGGCGCGTACCACTACATCACGAAGGAATTCGACTACGACGCGCTACGCGCGCTCGTGCGCAACGCGAGCGAGCGGCAGGACCTGCGCAACCGCGTCGAGTCGCTCACCGCGCAGGTGCAGGCGCAGGACGAGGAGTTCGTGATGGGCACGAGCGTGGCGATGCGCTCGGTGGTGGGGCTCGTGCAGAAGGTGGCGCGGCTCGACACTACGGTGCTCATCACCGGCGAGAGCGGCACGGGCAAGGAGATGCTCGCGCGGCGGATCCACGCCGACTCGGACAGGCGCAAGGGTCCCTTCATCGCCGTCAACCTGGCCGCCATCCCGTCGGAGCTCGTCGAGAGCACGCTGTTCGGCCACGAGCGCGGCGCGTTCACGGGTGCCACGCGACAACAACTGGGCAAGTTCGAGCTGGCCAACGGCGGCACGCTGTTCCTCGACGAGATCGGCGACCTGCGCCTCGATCTGCAGGCCAAACTGCTGCGCGCCGTCCAGGAGAACGAGATCGAACGCGTGGGCGGGCGGCATCCGATCCGGGTCGACTTCCGCCTGGTCGTGGCCACCAACGCGGACCTCTCGGAAGCCGTCAGGACCGGACGGTTCCGCGAGGATCTCTTCTACAGAATCAACGTGATCCCCGTACGCCTGCCGCCCTTGCGCGACAGGATGGAGGATCTGGGGCAACTGCTCGACGTCTTCATCAGACGGTACGCGCTGCGGTTCCGCAAGGTGGTGCGAGGCATCGAACCTGCCGCGTTCGCCGTGCTGCGACGCTACACGTGGCCCGGCAACATCCGCGAGCTGCAGAACCTGGCCGAACGCATGGTGGCCGTCTGCGACAAGGCGGAGATCTCGGAAGCCGACCTGCCGCTCGAAGTGCAGCTCGCCGCGTTCGAACCTCCGCAAGCCGACGCGGCCGAGAGCCTCCTCGATCAGGCCGTGGCCGCCTTCGAGCGCAGCTATCTCCTCAAGGCCCTCCAGAAGGGCGACTGGAATGTCGCCGGCACCGCGCGCCAGCTCCAGCTCCCACTCAGCACCCTCAAGCACCGCATGGCCAGACTCGGCCTGAACGACGTCACGCGGCGGTTGAGGGATTCATAGTCCGCCAACGGGCCGGCTTGCCCCGCCCGCCCTGTCGCTCGTTCGACACATCGCAGATTCTGCCGACATGGCGGCCACTACAGTTTGTAGTTTCCGCAATCAGCAGCGGACGAGCCCGGTTGGCTGACAACACGTAAGACGTTGATACGAGGTGTCTTACCGCTCGCTTGCGTCATTTCCCGCATCACGGCACCGATCTGGCACCCCCAGCGCGTCATGCGCGCTTCGCGGTTCACCGTCGCCACACCCGTGCCTCGGTCTGACGAGACGCACCTGTTCAATTCGCTCACAGACACCCAGATCGTCGTCTCCACCGATGTTCTCGGATTGATCGCCCGCGTGGACAGCGGCGACGTGAGCGGTCTCGACGCTGGCTCGCGCGCGGCGGTCCACCAACTCGCCGAGCTCGGCTTCCTCGTCGAGAGTCGTGAGGCGGAAGACGCCGCGCTCGACGCGTACTTCCGCGACATCCGCGAGGACGCGAGCCATCTCCGCGTCACGCTCCTCACCACGCTGCAGTGCAACTTCGCCTGCGACTACTGCATCCAGGGCGACCACGGGACGCACGACTTCTCGGGCAGCCGGATGTCGCTCGAGACGGCCACCCGCGTGAGCGACTGGATCGAGCAGCGCCTCGACGCTCTCGGATCGCCCCGCTTCACGCTGACCTTCTTCGGCGGTGAGCCCCTGCTCAACCTTCCCGTCGTCTACGAACTCGCCGAACGGATGTGGCGGGCCTGTCAGTCGCGCAACGTCGTGATGACGATCTCGATCATCACCAACGGACTGCTCCTCACGGAATCCGTCGTCGATCGGCTGCTGCCATTCGGCCTCACGGGCGTGAAGATCACGCTTGATGGCGACAAGGCCTCCCATGATCGCCTGCGTCCCCTGCGCGGCGGCCAGGGCACGTTCGACCGCATCGTTGCCAACATGCGCGCGGTAGCGCACAAGGTGCGCCTCAGCATCGGCGGCAACTTCGACGTCGAGAGCGCGGCCAGCTACCCGGAACTGCTCGACTTCCTGCGCAGCCAGCCGTTTGCCGGCCACATCGCGAAGATCGCATTCAAGCCCATCATCCGTGGGCCGAATACAGGAAGGGGACTGTCGCCGGCGGTGTCGACCACCGGCGACGGGCGGCGCGTGATTCCGCTCACACCCGCACGGCCAACGGAGGCCGCGCTGGGAGGAACCTGCATGACCGTCGCGGGCATCGGCGTGGGACACACGCCCTGCGATTCATGCGGGCTGGCGGACGACCGCATGACGTGGCTCCGGGCCGAGACCCGGGCCCGCGGGTTCGAGACGCTCGATGGCCTGCACATGGGCCCGTGCGAGTTGCATCGTCGCCATTCGTACACGGTTGGTCCTGACGGGTCGCTCTTTGCCTGTCCCGGTTTCTCGGGCGAGCCCGATCAGCGAACCGGACATGTGATCCCGGCGCTGGACCCGGCACACGCGGCAGCGAGGGATCGCTTCGACACGCACGCGCCCTGGCGCGCGTGCGGCGATTGCGCCCTGATTCCGGTGTGCGGCGGCGGATGTTCCGTGGCCGCGCACAACGAACAGGGCGATCTGGGCCGGCCCAGCTGCCATCGCCCCGGCATGCTGGCGGCCCTCGACGAGATCGCGGCGGCTTCGACGGCCGTCACGGCCTGATTCCCGGGCGCGAGACCGGTTGCGTGAACGAGGACTGTCATGACCATCCGTGTCATCAAACGCGGCGTTACCCGCGAGAAGCCGTTCTGCCCGCTCCTGATCGACTATCCCTACGAGCAACCGGAACCCAAGCAGGACCCCGAGAAGAAGGGTCCTTCCGGGAATGGCGTGGGTAGGTCGGGCCGGCTGCGCGGGCCACTCGGCGGGTGAGCGGCCTGCTCGCCGGCCTTGCGCCGAGGAGAGCGGTGACGTAGAACCGCGGGATGCAGGACACCAA
>JADLFL010000008.1 GCA_020845575.1 Acidobacteriota bacterium
CGCACGCACGAGACCTCCAGTCACTCACCCGCCGTCACTTCTTCAAGCAGGCGGGGTTCGGCATCGGCGGGGCCGCGCTCGCGTCGCTGATGCAGGAGCGCCTGCTGGCGCACGCCGCGCAACAGCTGGCGCCGACGATCGCGCCCAAGGCCAGGCAGGTCATCTTCCTCTTCATGGCCGGCGCGCCGTCGCAGCTCGACCTGTTCGACGACAAGCCCGCGCTGCGCAAGTACGACGGCCAGGAGATCCCGGCAGACATCGTGAAGGGCGAGCGGTTCGCCTTCATCAAGGGCGCGCCGCGACTGCTGGGATCGCCGTACCAGTTCCGCCGGCACGGCCAGTCGGGGCACGAGATCTCCGACCTGCTGCCGCACACCGCCGCCATCGCCGACCGCATCACGATCGTCAAGTCGATGTCGACCACGCAGTTCAATCACGCGCCGGCCCAGATCTTCATGAACACGGGCCACCAGATCCTCGGCCGGCCGAGCATGGGCTCGTGGCTGTCGTACGGTCTCGGCGCGGAGTCGAAGGACCTGCCGGCGTTCGTGGTGCTGCTCTCCGGCGAGAACAATCCCGACGGTGGCAAGTCCTGCTGGGGCTCGGGATTCCTCCCGACGACACACCAGGGCGTCGAGTTCCGGAGTGGCGCGGATCCCGTGTTGTTCGTGTCGAATCCCGACGGCGTGGACGCGCCGCTTCGACGAGCCTCGCTCGACGCGATCAAGGATCTCAACAGCCTGCAGCAGTCGGCCGTTGGCGATCCGGAGATCGACACGCGCATCGCCGCGTACGAGCTCGCGTATCGCATGCAGACGAGCGTGCCCGAGTTGACGGACATCTCGAGCGAGCCGGCGTCGATTCACGAGTTGTACGGCACGCAGCCTGGCCAGACGTCGTTTGCCAACAACTGCCTGCTCGCACGACGCCTCGTCGAACGCGGCGTGCGGTTCGTGCAGCTCTATCACCGCGGCTGGGACACGCACGGGTCCGGCTTCGGCGACGACGTGATCGAGAAGCTGCCGCGCCTGTGCCGTCAGACCGACAAGCCGGCCGCGGCGCTGGTACGCGATCTGGATCAGCGCGGCCTGCTCGAGTCGACGCTCGTCGTGTGGGGCGGCGAGTTCGGGCGCACACCGATGAACGAGGCACGCAACGGATCGAAGTTCCTCGGCCGCGATCACCACCCACGCGCGTTCACGATGTGGATGGCCGGCGGCGGCATCAAGCCGGGGATCACGTATGGCGAGACCGACGATCTCGGCTACAACATCACGAAGGATCCGGTGGAGGTCCACGATCTCCACGCGACGATGCTGCACCTGCTCGGCGTCGACCACGAAAAGCTGATCTACCACTTCCAGGGACGCCCCTTCCGCCTCACCGACGTCAGCGGCAAGGTGATCACGGGCCTGCTCGCGTGAGCCTGTCGCGCGGTCGATCGCCGAGCGCGGCCGTTGCGCCGGCGTGGGTGGCGCTCTGTCTGTGCGCGCTGCTCGTCTCGTCCTGCGGAAGACCGGCACCACGCACGGCGCCTGGCACGACGGCATCGCGTCAGCAGCAGGTGACCATTTCGGTGGTCGCCACCACCGACGTCCACGGCCGGATCGGGAGCCTGCCCTGGCTGTCCGGTCACCTGAAGAATCTCCGCGACGTGCGACGCGCCCACGGTGGCGACGTCCTGCTCGTCGACGCGGGCGACATGTGGCAGGGCACGCTCGAGTCGAACCTCGGCGAAGGCGCGGCGATGGTCCGCGCGTACAACGCGATCGGGTACCACGCGGCAGCCATCGGCAACCACGAATTCGACTTCGGACCGGCCGGCGCGCAGACGGTCCCGCGCAAGCCGGGCGACAACCCGACAGGCAACATCGAGGTGCGCGCCAGGCAGGCGCGCTTCCCGCTCCTCGCCGCCAACATCGTCAGGCGCGATGGCCGGCCGTGGACACCGCCCAACGTCATGCCGTCGACGATGATCACGATGGCCGGCGTGCGCATCGGCCTCGTCGGCGTGACAACGGCGGGAACGCGACAGAGCACCGACCCACGCAATCTCGTCGACCTGGAGATCCTGCCGCTGCGCGATGCGATCGAACGCGAAGCCACGCAGCTCCGCCAGGCAGGCGCCACCGTCATCATCGTCCTCGCGCACGCCGGTGGCGGGTGTACGAGCTTTGCCGACGCCGAGGATCTGTCCGCGTGCCGAACGCAGGGCGAGATCTTCCAGGTCGCGCGCGCGCTCCCGCCTGGGCTGGTCGACATGATCGCCGCGGGCCATGCGCATGACGGCATCGCGCACCGCGTCAATGGCATTCCCGTCGTGGAAGCGTACGAACGCGGACGCGGGTTCAGTCGCGTGGACCTCGCGATCGGACCTGACGGCCGTGTGACGCACGCAACGATTCATCAGCCGCGTCCGCTGTGCGACGGCGTCACGTGGGAGGACGTGCGTCCGTGGGATCCTGCCGCGTGCGCGCCGCCGGCGTACGAGGGGCGGCCCGTGATGTACGACGCGCGCATGGAGGCGGCGGTACGCAAGGACCTCAGGGCCGCGCAGCGCGCACGCGAGGAACCCCTCGGCGTGACCACCGAGCGCGCGTACCTGCACTCGACGCGCGACGAGTCGCCGGCGAGCCATCTGGTCGTCGATCTGCTGAAGGCCTCGTACCCAGACGCCGACCTCGCGTTCTACAACGCCACGGGGACGCGCGCGAGCCTGCCGCCAGGTCCGATCACATACGGCGCGCTGTACGCACTCCTCCCCTTCGACAGCGTGGTGGCCACGGCGCGGCTGCGGGCAGGCGCGATCGGCGAGGCCATCGTGCGCGCCGTGACGCGCGGACCGATCCCCATCATCTCGGGCGTGGAGGTGGACGTGACGTGCGTGGCCGGCGCGCCGCACGCGGCGATCCTGCGCAACGGTCGACCCGTGCCTGACGACACGGTACTGACCATGGTGACCAGCGAGTTCATCGCGGCCGGGGGTGCGGGATATTTCCCCGACATGGAGCGGCAGTTCACGCTGCGGCTCGACACCCCGATGCGCCAGTCGATCGTCGCGGCGCTGCGAGCCATTGCCAAGGATCCCGACCCGGACGCCCTCACCCGCGTGGACCGCGACAGCAAACGCATCCGCGTTCCCGGCAACACCTATCCGGTGCGCTGTACGCCGTAGTACGGCACCGGGCACCGGGCACCGGATTGAACGACGTCGACTCGGTGTACCAGCCGGACTCCATCCGACGGTTACGCGTTGTGGGTGGTCAGCCTCGCAGCTGGCGCAAGGCCGCGGTCCAGCGCGCGAGCTCTCTCAGCATCGCCTTGGCGGACGCGTCGAGGCGCTCGTCGGACACGAATCGGCCATCCGCGTCGAGGCGCGTCGTGAACATCGGAATGCACACCGCTTCGGCGATCGGCACCATGCGGAGCGCGGTCATCGTGAGCTTCGTGTCCTGCTGGGCACGCAGGCCGCCGGAGATGCCGCCGTAGCTCACGAACGCCGCGGGCTTGTACGCCCATTCGGTCGACAGGTACGTGAACGCATTGAGCAGGCTCGGCGGCGTACTGAAGTTGTATTCCGGCGACACGAACACGAAGGCGTCGGCCCGATCGACGGTCTCGCTCCAGCGGATCGTGTGCGGATGCACGTACTTGCGCAGTCGAGGGTGCTCAGGCTCGTCGAACACCGGCAGGCCGACCTCGGCGAGATCCACCATCTCGATGTCGAACCCTTCGAAGGCGCGCGCCTGCTGCTCGAACCACGCGGCAACGGCCGGTCCCTTGCGAGTCGGCCGCGTACTGACGATGACGATCTGAAGAAGAGGCATGGACGCTCAGTATGGCAGTTTGACGAGCCACGCTTCGTGCACCCGCGAGAACTGTCGCCAGTTCCTGTCGCTCTCGTCGATGTCGTCGAAGGTCAGCACGACCCGCCGGCTGCGCACGGCATCGGCCGGCACATCGAACTCCTTCGGGTCGCCGAGCGTCGTCGAGTCGTGTCGTGGCGTGACGGGCACGCCGTTGATGCGCAGCCGCACCGCGCCGTTGCCGTTCAGTCGCACCACGTAGCGCGCCAACGGATCGATCTGTTCGTAGACCAGCGCGATCGGCCAGCGCAGGCTCACCTGCCACGACAGGCGTTTGCGACTGCGCCCGCTGTCCTCCCACTGGACGTGCGGCATGGGACCGTCTTCGAGCTCCGGTGGATTGGCGCCGCTGATGCGTGCCTTGCGCACGCGCGGCGACCGCCCCACGTGACCGAGATCGTCGTAGAACCCGCCAGGTCCGGGCGACTCCCACCGCGCGAGGGTATCGAGTCGCGCGACGCGCGCCGGTTCGTCGGGCAAGGCGAGCGCCTTTGTCATCTCGTCCTCGAGCCACCACCTGTTGTTCAGCGGGAAGTCGAGGAAGTCCAGCACGGCCCCGCGTTCGGTGCCGCTCGCCTGGTAGTTCGGCGTGTCGAGCTGCATGCCGATCGACGTGAACAGCGCCTTGCCGAGCGCGAGCACACGCGTGCGCCACGCGTCGTACGGCGGCGCCGGCGTGTCGGCCTCGGACAGGATGGACCGCGCCTTCGCGACGGCCGCCATCGCGCCAGTCGTGCCCGCTTCCGCGAGTGCGGCATTGGCACCCTGCTCGATGGTCGTCTCGCGCAGGAGGCGATGCCGCAGCGCCGCGTCGTAGTACGCGCGCAGGAGCGCCTGTTGCCAGCGCCAGTTGCCGGCGAGCGCCGGCGCGTCTGTCTCGAGACGTTGCCATGACAGCAGCGTGCCATCGACGGCGCCGTTGGTCGCGAGCGGCCCTTCCCAGTTCTTCTCGAGTGCAAGCAGGCCATCTGCGGCGCGCTCGGCCACGGCGCTGCCGAAGAACAGCCGCGTGTAGCCGAGGACGATGTCGCGCGGCGTCTCTGCCGGCGACCACGCCTTCCGGCTCCAGATCGCCTTGTTCACATCGTCGTTCACGCCGTCGGAGTAGCTGATGAACCCGTCGGTGTGCGACGCGATGCGATCGTGAAGCGTCGCGTAGAACACGGGACGCGGATTGATCGGCTCGCGACCGAGCGTGAAGGCGAACGCCGGATCCCAGTCGGGCACGACGTACTGCGCGCGAACGGCGTGCGTCACGTCGGGGTAGTCGCGCAGGCGATAGCGCGGGTGCAGGCGCGCGCGCGTGATGGCGATGGGCGGACTGCTCGGACCGGCCACGAGCCCGCCGAGCCACCAGCGCGGCGTGTCGTTGATCTGCGTGTAAATCCAGTCGATCTGCGCGGCGCTGAACCATTGCAGCGACAGCCAGACCTTCGCGTTCGGGTGGTACTTCCGCACGCGCGTGGCGACGTCCTCCAGATACGGCAGCACGAGTTCAGGCGCGTTGTGACCCGGGTCGCCGCCCGGAACGAAGATCGCGTCGAGGCGCGGCATCTTCGCAAAGAGCGCGTCGAGCGTATCGAGGGCCTCGACTCGCTTGGGCGCGTCGGCGAGATCGAAGTCGGCAGGCGTCCAGATCCAGTAGTCGAGGCCGTACTTCTGGCAGACGCGGCTGATGGCGACGTTCATCGCTTCGCGCGACAGCGTGAAGTGCGGACTCATCCGCGTGTCCTGCAGCGGGATGTTCTCGATGCTGTTGGCACCAAAGAGCGCGAGCTCGCGGATGTAGCGGTCGTAGCGCGCCTCGTCCCACGCGTCGTAGGTGTTCGAATGTTGACGATACCCGAGCTGATGCCCGCGTATCGCATAAGCAGGAGACGACGAGATGTCGAGCGGGATGGGGAGTCCGGTCGTGCTCGACGAGCTGCCGCCGGGTGTCCATCGCAGCGTGCGCAGCAGTTGGCCGACGCCGAAGAGCGCACCACGCGCGTCGGCGCCGTTCACCCAGACCACACGCTTGTCGCCGGTCGACGTGGCGGTCAGGTGGAAGCCCTCGGGGCGCTTCGCGCCGGCGCCCGACCGCGGAACGGCCGGCGATCCGGCCCACGGCGTGCTGCCTGACTGGAGTCCCGCGGCGACGACGATCGCGGCACGACCGTCGGAAGGCCACGTCTCGACGATGGCGGGCCGCGCGCCGAGGCGTGCCTCCAGTTCTTCCTGGAGCACCTGCGCCGCCATCCGCTCGGCTGACGGTGCGTTCGGCCTGACGACGATCGTGCCGGGCACGAGCGGGATGAGGTCTGGCGACGCCGCCGCGGCCGTGAGGGGCGCGAAGAGGAACGCGGCGACGAGAGTGGCGAGGCACCGTCGGAGCTGTTGCACGGGTGCATCCTACATCTACCGATCTCGGTAGTGCGCGACGTTCGGCTCCGCTCAGGTCGTCCTGAGCCTGCCCCAAGGGCGCAGGGCAGACCCTGCCGTTCCCGTTCCTCCAGCAGCAGGGCGTACGGCCCGGCGATCCGCGATGGGGCGGATGACGTCCCGGCGGGACGGCCCCGTGGCGCGCGGGGAACCTGCCGGCGCGAGCACTCTCAGAGGCCGCTCGTGGTGCGCGCGCTCATCGCGTGCCTGCGATCAGGCGATCGAGCGCCGCGAAGATGCGGTCCTCGACAGACGTGTCGAACGGCCCCGGCTGCACGTAGTACAGGAGCGCGCCGCCGCCTTCATACCCGCCTTCCTGCAGGATGCGACGCGACGGCACGTAGCCGAAGACGTCGTTGGCGTAGCCGACGGGCCAGATGTTGGCGTCGGGGTGTTCGCGCCGCAGGCGGAGCGCGTAGTCCACCACCACTTCCCCACCGATCGCGACGAGCGTCACGTCCTTGCCGATGCGCCACACCTGCAATGGAATGCCGTGCGCGCGGGGCAGGCGTCCGTCGCGGGCCGAGATGCGATCCATCTCGCGCGCATGACGCGCCACGTAGGGATCGGCGAGCCCGAAGCGCGCCTTCCACTGCTCGGGCGTGAGCGCCGCTTCGAACGGCAATTCAGTCACGCCATAGGCGGCACGGGCGTCGCCGGTGACGGGCGTCAACGTCGACAGGGCTCCGCTCACCGCGCGCGCCAGTTCCTCGCCGTGCCGCTGCACGTCGTCGCGCGTGCCGCGCGGTTTCGGATTCGCATCGGCACCGCACCCGGACATGAAGAGCGCCGTCACACCCGGATTGGCTGCCTCGATGGCGGCCTGCGCAACGCCGGCATAGTCGCCGTGCCACTCGACGTTCTCGGCAGACAGCGTGGTGTTGTGACACGCGTAGCTGAAGAGCACCGCTCTGGCACGACCGCCGACGTCCACGCGCAGCACCGGTACGCGATGGTCGACGGGACCGTTCTCGCCGAACTGCACGCGGCGATTCGCGGCAAAGGCGGCGGTCGTCGCGCCGGTGTGCAGCGTGGCGGGCGCGAGCGCGGCGATCGCCTTGCCGATGACGCCGACGATCTGATCCTCGAGCGTCGCGGTGTAGGCCTCGATGTCGCGCACCTGCTGTGGCGTGACGTCGTAGGCCACCATGAGCTGCGCGTCGACCACGGGACCGCTGTGCGTGTGGCTTGCCGCGAGCAGCAGGCGTTCGCGCGCCAGGCGATGCGCCTTCGCGACGCGCGCGCTGATGCGAGCGGCCATGCCGTCGGTCACGCCGAGCAGGTCGAGCGTCACGACGACGAGGCGCCGGCCGCCGGCGTCTTCGAGTGCGAGCGCCTTGGCGTGCAGGGGCATCGCGGTGCCCTGCGACGGCCGCGTGCGCGCCGCGAATCCCGCCATCCAGAGCGATGACGTGGGCGTGATGTCGGCAACGGCCACGCCCGCGCGCCAGCGGGCCGCGGACACGCGAATCGAAGAGAGCGGCGCCAGTGCAGCGGCAGAAAGGAACGCGCGACGATCGATGGTCATGGCAACGAGCCGGATCTTATGCCATCGCATGCGCACCAGCGTCAGCGGCGGCGTGCGACGAATGCGGGGCCGGCGGCGGTGTGGAGCGTGAGGACGCCTGCGTCGCTCAGCTCGTACCGCGCCAGGTTGCGTAACGCCGTGAGGAACGCCGCTTCCTGCGCCATCAGCGGTGCCTCGCACCCGCGCAGCGACGCGATTGGCATCGTGATCGTGAGGCGATCGCCCGTGATCGCGTACGCTGCGCTGTACGTGTTGCACGACGTCGACCCTGCCACCCGTCCGTCGGCCCCGAACGTCATCGTCACGCGCGAGGCTTCGACGATCGGGCCGCCCTGGATCTGCTCCACGAACCATATGCCACCGCGCAGGCGCGCCAGCGGGTCGCCCTCGTCGCGCGACGGGGTCGTGAGGCGGCGGATGAGGATCGTCTCTTCCGCGTCGTACGGCGTGCCGTCGGTGCGGAACACTTCGTGGAACCACACCGACGGCTCGCGATCCACATACGGGCGGCGCCACGAATCCCACGGCAGGTGCGTCTGGGCCTTGCCCTGTACGAGGCCCCAGTTGATCGCGCCAACGCCGTGCCGCTTCAGGATCGGCAGCGATCCCTGGAACGTGCTGCCGTTGCCGCGCGCCATGTACTCGGTGCAGATGATGGGCCGCTTGTAGGTCTGCAACTGCGTGATGCGGGCTTCCAGCTGCGCTGGCGGGTCGTAGCTGTGGAAGCTGACGATGTCCGACAGCGCGAGCTGCAGGCGGTCGATGGCGGGCAGGTCGAGCATCTTCGACCAGTCGCCGCCGCGCCACAACCCGCTCGTGATGGGCTGCGTGGGCGACGCGGCGCGCGCCCACGCGAATACCTGCGGCAGGAGCGCGAGCACGAGCTCGCCCTTGTTCTTCGGCTCCAGGCTGCTGTAGGCAGGCTCGTTCATGTTGTCGACCTCGTTCCAGAGATCCCACGCGAGCACGCGCGCATCGTCCTTGAAGCGGCTGACAACGGCCTTCACGTATGTTTCGAGTCGCGGCCAGTGCGAGGGATCTTCGAGCGCGACCTTGCCGGGGCTCTGCAGCCAGCCCGAGTTGTGCACGCCAGGACGCGGCGGGCGCTGCGGACCGAGCGCGGGGAACGGATCCCATACGGAGTCGAACAGCACGAGCATCGGCCTGATGCGATGCTTCTGCGCGATGGTCAGGAACGTGTCGACGCGGCGCAGGAAGCCTTCAGGATCCTGCTGATATGCGAGGTCGTGCAGGAACACGCGCATCGTGTTCATGCCGATCGCGGCGGCCCATCCGAGCTCGAGATCGATGCGCTTCGGGTCGAACGTGTCGGCCTGCCACATCTCGAGTTCGTTGATCGCCGTCGCCGGCACGTAGTTCGCCCCGACGAGGAACCCCTGCCGCGCATACCACTCGTTGGCACGTGCCTCGGTCCACCTCTCCGACGCCCACGCCGTAACCCCCAGTACGTGCACGGCCACCAGCAGCCCCGTCAGTCGCCCTGCAATCCCGATTGTCGACATGCAGGGGACTGTAACAGGGAATGCCGACCCGCCCGTCTACCAACCGCCGAAGAGGTCGTCCCAGCAGGCAGCGACTTCGGCGCGCTGCGCGTCCGGGATGGAAGGCGTGAACGGGAGGGCGTCGGCACAGGCCATGGCGTCGAGCCACGTGGCGACCGCCGAGACGTCGCGGGCGATCACCGACGCCGACACGCGCGACAGGTCATCGTCGGGACGATGATGGAAGAAACGGCCGCCATCACAGTTGACGCGATAGTGGAACGCGCCGGGCAGCCCCGCGGCGATGAAGGGAAAGTGGTCCGCGTACGGCACGACGGCGGTCACCGTCTGGTAGTACATCCCTTCGCCCCTGAAGTACGGCCTGAACGACGTCTCGAAATCAGGGTGCGCGTTGACGTAGACCTGCAGCCAGCCGAGCGGCGAGCCATAGCTGTCCAGGTTGTACATGCAGCGCCCGCGGCTCGACACCTCGTCGCGGTGCGCGCGCACGTACGCGGCCGATCCCACCGACAACTGTTCTTCGGCGCCGAACGAGATGAGCCGCACGGTGCGACGTCGCGCTCGCGGTGCCAGCAGGCGCGCCAGTTCCATCACGCCGACCACGCCAGACCCGTTGTCGTCGGCGCCCGGCGATCCGGCCTGCGTGTCGTGGTGCGCGCTCGCGTACAGGATCTCGTCGGCCTTGTCGGTACCAGGCAGATCGATGACGACGTTCTGCGACGTCGCGGGGACCATGCCGCCCACGACGCGGCACCGCGCGGCCGTGGCGCCGTCAACCACCCACTGCCAGGCATCCTGATGCGCGACGTTGAGTGTCGGCACCGCACCGATCGCGGCCGTGTACGCCGGGAACATCCCGTCGGCCAGCGGCGTGGCGCCCGGGTACCGCGTATCGACCATCAACAGGAACGCCGGCTGCGCCGCCATCAGCCGCGCGTACGCGGCGCGCGACTCGATATGGCACCCGAGGTGGATGACGGCCTTGCCGCGCACGTATGACAGGTCATCGCGCTGATAGTCGGTCGGCGTGAGCACGACGATGTCCGCCGTGCGCCACTGGCCATCGGTACCGGGCGTGCTGCTGAACAGCGAGCACGGATACGCGCGCCATGTCTCGCCGATCCGGATCTCGAGCTGCTCTTCGGACACGGCGCGCGCCCGGACGGGAAATGTCTCATCCCACGCGTCGGCGCCGATATCGGTGGCGGCGCGGCGCACGAGATCCGCAGCTGCAGCTTCGACAGGCGTGCCGGCCAGCCTGACCCCGATGTCTTCAACGAGCACACGGAGGTCGGCGGCGATACGAGCAGGAGAAGCGGACAGCATCAGACGGAAGTCAAGGGGAAGGAAGGACACGCAGGGAGGGCCGGGCTCGGAGAGCCCGGTCCTCCCTATCCCGTGCGTCAGAACGACACACGCACGCCGAGCTGCACCTGCCGCGGGTCGCCGGTGCTGGTGATCGTGCCGAAGGCGTTCGAGCTGAGATTGCCGTTCGGGGGGTTGAAGTTGCTGCGGTTGAGAAGGTTGAACGCCTCGGCGCGCACCTCGATGCGCGTGTTGGTGCCCACCGGCAGCGTGAAGCGCTTCTGGAGCGCGAAATCCACCGTCCACTGATTCGGCCCGCGGTACCTGTTGCGCGGGGCGTTGCCGAACGGGCTCCACGTGTCGGGCACCGACAGTGCCGTCCGATCGAAGTAGCCCGTGATCGCGCTGCGATCGCCGTACGCGTCGCCGTTCAGGTTCGGACGATAGTTGGTGGCGCCACGGAAGTCCTGCGTGATGCCCGACACCTGCGCGAGCGCAGCCGGCGTGTACGTGAAGGTCACCGGATCGCCCGCCACCACGAAGCTCACGAGTGCCATCTGCCACCCACCAAGCAACGCGTCGACAAACGCCGACGCGTTCCCGAGGTACTTGCGCTCACGTCCGACCGGGACGTCCCACACCACGCTGCTCGTCCAGTTGAACGGCTGGTTGTAGCCCGAGATGCCCCAGTCGCCATCGGGGTTGTTGAAGTCCTGGATGCCCGGCGAGTTGCCGTTGGCGTTCTCGAGCGAGCCCGCGCCGTTGTCGCGCGCGCGGGAGATGGTGACGGCGTTCACCAGGAACAGGCCACGGCGGCGCGTCTCGGTCTTGAACTGGAAGCCGTGGTAGTCGGAGCGGCCGCCGTTCCACGCGTACGTGATGTCACCGAAGCTCGTGATCGGACGACGCGCCTGCAGCGGCGTGTTCTCGCCCTGTGCGTTGGGCCGCGCCTGGTTGTAGTTGGCCAGTTGGAGCAGCCCGTCCGCCTTGTTGCCGACATACGCGACGTCGACGATGGTGCCGGCGAAGATCTCGCGCTGCGCGGAGATGAACCAGCTGTTCACGCGGCTCGCCCCGTAGTTGCGCGGCATGTAGGTGACGTTGGCCGCGGCCGGATTGAACTGGCTCGAGTCGTTCCAGCCGATGGGGAAACCGTCCTGGTACATGCGGTACGTGGCCGCATTGGGGTTGTTCTGCACGGCCACGGCGTTGATCACCTGCGGACCGTTGATGGGCAGGATGTTGGCGCCGCCGGCGCGCTGGAAGTGGACGTACGAGGTGCCGAACCCGCCCCGCACCACGGTGGTGGGCGTGACCGAGTACGCGAAGCCGAGACGCGGAGCGAAGTTGTTGCGGTCCGGCGCGATCGTCGTCCGATCCTCGAGCGAGCCGTCACGCGCCATCACCATCGAGAGCGTCGCCGGATCGAAGTTGGAGAGGACGTTGTTGGCCTCCCAGTGCGGCGTCGCGTACTCGTAGCGCAGCCCGACGTTCAGCGTGAGGTTGCTGTTCACGCGGATGTCGTCCTGGATGTAGGCAAACTGCATGTTCTGCCGGATGTCGGCCACGAGGATGTTGCTGAGTCCGTACTGCGACTGGTAGCCGAACATGAAGTCAGACAGGTTGTAGATGTTGTTGGCAGCCACACCCGTCGGGCGCGTGAACTGGCCCGAGAAGATGTTGGTGCCGTAGAGCGGATTGACGTCCTGCACCTGGGTGTTGATGCGCTGGAACTCGTATCCGAGCTTGATCGACTGCCTGCCGCGTACCACCGAGTAGTTGATCTTCGGGTTCCACACCTTCGGGTACTGCCATTGCGGATTGGTCGCCTGTCGGCCGAGCGCCGTGAACCCGGTGATGGTCAGCGTGGGCAGGCCGCCCACCACGCGCGGGTCGGTCGGCAAGCCGGTGATGCCGTACGCGTCGAGCGCGCTGGCCGTGCCGAGTCCCGGCGGGTTCTTGCCGCCTTCCGTGCTCGACCACCCGAAGCGCAGTTCCACCAACTGCGTGCCGCCAGGCATGTACGTGGCGCCGAGCGCCAGCGCGCGGTTGCTCACGTACGTCGTGCCGTTGCCAGCGCCGCCGGACGGCAGCGGCAGACCGGACTCCTCGACGATGTCCGTGTCGCGCCAGCCGTAGCGGCCGAAGAGCGACAGCTTGTCGGTGAACTTCTGATCCAGCTTGATGTTGAACTTGTTGGTGCGGTTGGTCGCGAGGATCGTCGCGCGGTAGTTGTTGGCGGTGCCTGGTCCGGTGGGCGCGGGCAGATCCGAGAGAATCTTGCGCGCCGCCGCCGTCATCGGCAGGGGCGTACCCGCCGGATACACCTCGCCACTGCGCGGGTCGCGCACGGCCACGCTCATGATGCCCTGCCGCTGCGTCATGTCGGGGATCGACGACTGCGCCACGGTGGCGCGGTCCTGCCGCAGCCCTTCGTAGTCGGTGAAGAAGAACGCGCGGTTGCGCAGCACCGGCCCACCGAACACGAAGCCGTACTGGTCGCGCGTCATCTTGGGCTCCATGCCCACGGCGGGCTTGAAGAAGCCCGTGGCGTTGAGCGCGGGATCGCGGCGGTACTCCCAGGCCGCACCGCTGAAGCGGTTCGTGCCGCTCTTGTACGCCACGTTGATGGTGCCGCCGCCGCTGCGCCCGTATTCCGCGCTCATGTTGTTGGTCACCACGCGCATCTCGACGATCGCGTCGGGCGGCGGCTGGATCACCTGGTTCGAATACCCCTGGTTGCTGGTGCCGTAGGCGTTGTTGTCGATGCCGTCCAGCAGGTAGTTGTTGTACGTGCTGCGCAGGCCGTTGATGGTGAACGACCCCTCGCGGCCGGTGCCTTGCGTGTTGTTGATCGTCGAGCGCCTGACGCCGGGCGACAGTTGCACCAGCGCCGAGTACTCACGGCCCGGGAGCGGCAGGGCGACGGCCTGCTCCGAGGTCACGACGGAACTGCGCTGGCTCGAATCCTTCTCGAGGCGCAGGCCCGTGGCCTGTACTTCGACAGATTCCGCGAGCCCGCCGACGCCGAGCGTGACGTCGACGCGCTGGCGATTGCCGATGGCCAGGGCGATGTCCTGCACCACGGACGTGGCGAAGCCCTCGAGCTCGGCCTTGATCTCGTAGCGGCCCACGCGCAGGGTGAAGAACTCGTACGCGCCGCTGTCGTTGGTGGTGGTGACCTGCGAGACGTTGGTGTCGACGTTGCGCAGCGTGACGGTCACGCCTGGCAGCACGCCGCCACTCCTGTCCTGCACGGTGCCGGTGATCTAACCGGTTTCGAATTGGGCGTGCGCCGGCCACGCCCAACACAGCAGCAGGGCACAACACACGAAGAATCGTTGGATGGACACGTGAATCTCCTTCGGCGAACCGACTAAGGATGAGTGCGACAAACAGCCTCGCCGCGGGCCGTTCGCGTCCGATGCTCGCAAGCCGATGTCACGACCGTGCGACGGTGCGGTGATGGTCGCGCGACTATCGCGTCATGAGGCCGACGTGGGGCCGTTGTAAGCTGTGTCCATGCGCGCTCCCTCCTCACCTCTTCTCTTCGCTCTGGCCCTCGCCTGTGCCGTCGGTGGACTGCATCTGAGTCGTGTCGACGCGACGACGAGCGCCGTACAGGCCACGGGGACGTACGTGATCGCCCACCGTGGTGCCTCCGCTTACGCGCCAGAGCATACAGCCGCCGCGTACAGCTTGGCTATCCAACAGGGCGCCGACTACGTCGAACCGGACATCGCCCTGACCAGGGACGGCGTCTTTGTCAGCTCGCACGACGGCAGTCTCGATCGCACATCCGACGTCAAGGAGCGCTTCCCCGACCGCTTCACGGAAGTGAAGACCGGCGATCGCGTGCAGCGGCGCTGGCTCGTGGAGGACTTCACGCTCGCCGAGATCAAGTCGCTCGACGCCGGTTCGTGGTTCGACCCGAAGTTCAAGGGCGAGAAGATGATGACCCTCCAGGAGACGATCGATCTCGTGAAGGGCAAGGCGGGCCTGTTCCCGGAACTGAAGGTGCCTGGACGCCTGCGCGCGAAGGGCTTCGACCCCGAGCAGACGGTGGCCGACATCCTGCGCAAGAACGGGCTCGTGGGCGCGATGGTCAAGGGCCGCCCCGCCGTCCACATGCAGGTCTTCGAGGAGGACAGCGTGCGGCGGCTCGCGAAGCTCCTGCCCGAGGTACCACGCAGCTTCCTGCTCTCGGCCGCTCCAGGTACCGCGCGATGGCTCACGCCCGAGGGGCTCGCCGAGGTGAAGACGTTCGCCACGGGCATCGCACCGGCCTACCAGATCATCGACCGCGATCCCGACGTCGTGGTGCGGGCGCACGCCGCGGGGCTCACCGTCGTGCCGTACACGTTCATCCTGCGGCCGGCGACGACACCCAGCTATCCCGACGCGCCGCCCGCCGTGCGCCAGCAACTCGAGGCGCAGCTCCAGTCGCTGCCGACCACGCGCGAGGCCCTCACCGCGCAGATGCGCAAGTTCGTCGAGGTGTACAAGGTGGACGGGATGTTCACCGACTACCCCGACCTGTTCCCCCGCTGAACGTCATGGCCGCGACACGCACGACCCTCCCCACACGCACCGCGAGCCGGTACATCACGCGCCTCTGCGCGCACTGGCGCCACAAGTTCGCCGTGCAGGGCGACGACACGCAGGCGCTCATCCCGTTCGGCATCGACAACGGCAACGCCACGTGCCGCCTCGTGGCCGGCGACACGGGCCTGGCCGTCACCGTCGACGCCCCGGAATCCGATCTCGATCGCTGGGAGGGCGTCCTGCTCCGCCACCTCCAGCGATTCGCGCCGCGAGGCGAGGACCTGCGCCTGGAGTGGACCCGCGGCTGACGTCGACAACAGGGTCGGGCTCGGAGAGCCGACCCCACCACCGCGCGACGCCAAGGTAGGGCCGGCCCGCCGCCTTTCGGCAGGCTCGAGGCGACCTGAGCGGAGTCCAAGGTCGGGCCCGGCCGCACACCGCCTCATCGATTGACGCGGGGGGGATGCTCCCCTAGCCTTGCTCGGTGCGACGACCTGCCGGATTCGCGTTCTCCCTGCATGCGTGGATGGCTGTCACTGGCGTGGTGGCGGCCACGGCGCTGACGTTCGCGCAGCCGGAGTCTCCCTCACTCAGGAACGGTACGAAGCGATTCGCCATGCGCGTCGTGACAGCGGGCCTCGCGGATCCGTGGGAAGTGGCCTGGGGGCCCGACGGGATGCTGTGGGTGACCGAACGTCCGGCGCTGCGCATCACGCGCGTGGATCCAACGACGGGCGCGCACCACGTCGCGGCCACGCTCGACGGCACCGCCACGGCCGCCGGCTCCGGCGGCGTGCTGGGCATGGCGCTCCATCCACAACTGCTCCGCCACACCGGACACGACGAGGTGTACGTCGCCGTCACGTACATCGACATGGCTCGGCCTGCCGACCTGCGATTCAGCGATCCGGCGAGCCCGTTCCGCCACCTGTATTCGAAGGTGGTGCGACTGCGCTACGACGCGGCCACGGCCACGCTCGTCGATCCGGTCACGATTCTCGACGGCCTGCCGGCCGGCAACGACCACTACGGCATGCGCCTCGCGTTCGGTCCCGATGGCACGCTCCATCTCACGACCGGCGACCAGGGCGGCAACCAGCTCGGGAACTACTGCCACCCGATCTACTCGCAGCAACTGCCGACGCAGGCCGAGGTCGACGCGCGCGACTGGTCCGCCTACGAAGGCAAGACGCTGCGCCTCACCACAGACGGCGGCATCCCCGCGGACAACCCCGTCATCGGCGGCGTGCGCAGTCACGTGTACACGTACGGCCACCGCAATCCGCAGGGCATCACGATGGGTGTCGACGGCACGATGTACACCTCGGACCACGGACCCAAGTCCGACGATGAGGTGAACGTGCTGGTGCCGGGCGGCAACTACGGCTGGCCGCACGTGGCGGGCTATCGCGACGACAGCGCGTACGAATACGCGCGCTGGGGCGACTCGACGACGCCGTGCGCCAGCCTGCGCTTCAGCGATCTCGCCATTCCGTCGTCGGTGCCGCGCGCGCCCGAGTCGGCGTTCACGCCGCCCATGGTGGCGCCGCTCGCAACGCTGTTCACGGTACCCACCGGCCACGACTTCGAGGACCCGGCGTGCGGCGGCGTGCACTATCTCTGCTGGCCGACGGTCGCTGCGGCGAGCGTCGAAGCGTACGCACACCACGACGGCATCCCGGGATGGGACCGCGTGCTCATCGTGTCGGCCCTGAAGCGCGGCTCGCTCTACGTCGTGCCGCTCGACGCGTCCGGCCAGCGCGCGGTCGGGCCCGTCACGCGCGAAGCCCGCACGCGGAATCGCTATCGGGATACGGCGGTGCATCCAGACGGACGGACGATCTTCGTCGCGACGACGAGCGGCGGGCTCGTCGAGTCACTCACCGACCTTCAAGTTGCCAAGACCCGCGACAACGACGGCTCCATTCTCGCGTTCACATACGAGGGCGAAGCCGCCGGCACGAGCGCACCGGCCGTTGCCACCACCACAACGGCACGTCCCCCATCGTCTGCACGTCGCGTCGAACCGCCCCCCGCGCCGCGCGCGGCGCCGCGCGGACCGTCGCCGCCGTTCAGTGCCGCGCAGGTGGTCGCCGGCAAGGCGGCGTACGACACGTCGTGCGCGGTGTGTCACGGCGCATCGCTCTCGAACGGGACGTTCGGCACGCCGCTGGCCGGCGAGTATTTCAGGCGTCAGTGGAGCGGACGCCCCGTGGCGGATCTGTTCGAGAAGGCGCACGGCACGATGCCGCCCGCCGCCATCGGATCGCTGCCGGCGGAGACCTACGCCGCGATCCTGGCGTACGTGCTGGAGGTCAACGGCAGCACGCCTGGCGCGACGGACCTACCCGCAGACATCACACGCCTCCGCACCTGGCGCGTCCCGTGAACTGCACGTCAGCGACGTAGAGCCTCCGCCCATGCAACCGGGTCGAAGCCGACGAGGACCACGTCGCCGGCATCGACGAGCGGGCGCTTGATCAACTTCCCGTCCGCCGCGAGCACCGCGTATGCCTCGCCCTCGCTCATCGTCTTCAGCCGCTCCTTGAAGCCGCCGTTCCTGTAGCTCTCCCCCGACGTGTTGAAGAACCTCGCCAGCGGCAGGTGCGACGCGCGATGGAGGCGACAAAGCGTGGACGCCGACGGCGGCGCCGTCACGATGTCGACTGACGCGTAAGGAATCGCCTGCTGGTCAAGCCACTTCAGCGCGTTCCGGCAGGTGCTGCACTTCGGGTACTGGTAGACGGTGATGGCCATCGGTTCGACGGACTCAGCGGCGCGTGGGCGCTGCCGCGGCGGTCTCGTGCTTCTGGACGACGCCGCCCTTCATGACGAAGTGCACGCGTGTCATCGCGGTGATGTCGGCGAGCGGATCGCCCGGCACGGCGACAAGGTCGGCGATCTTGCCGTTCTCGACGGTCCCGAGATCCGCTTCCATGCCGATCACCTACGCGGCGCTCGACGTGGCGGCCTTGATCGTCTCCATGGCCGGCATGCCGGCCTCCGTCATGTAGATGAACTCTTTCCCGTTGTCGCCGTGCGGCGCCACGCCCTGATCGGTGCCGAACGCGATCTTCACGCCCGCCTTGTACGCGCGCCCGAAGGTGTCCTGGATCTGCGGACCGATGGCGGCGGCCTTCGGCCTGACTACGGCCGGGAAGTAGCCGTCGATCCTGGCCTTCTCCGCCACGAAGCGGCCGGCGCTGATCGTCGGCACATACCAGGTGCCGCGCTCCTTCATGGCCGCGAAGATCTCGTCGGTCATGTAGGTGCCGTGCTCGATCGAGTGCACGCCGGCACGCACGGCGCGCAGCATGCCCTCGGTGCCGTGCGCGTGCGCGGCGACCGTCATGCCGTAGTCTCGCGCCGTCTGCACGACGGCCTTCAGTTCCTCTTCTGTGAAGAGCGGCGCCTGTCCGCTTCTGGCGAGGCTGAGTACGCCACCGGTGGCGGCGATCTTGATGAAGTCGGCGCCGTCCTTGTAGCGCTGCCTGACGGCGGCGCGCATCTCATCGGGACCGTTGGCGAGCAGGACAGATGGAGCGAGACGTTCCTGGAGGTCGGCGATGAGACCGTTGGTGCCGTCGCCATGCCCACCCGTCGTCGTGACGCTGCCGGCGGCGAAGATGCGCGGGCCCACGATCCAGCCCTTGGCGATGGCATCGCGCATGGCGAGATTGAGCTTCTTGCCGGCGCCGCAGTCGCGGATCGTCGTGAAGCCGGCCATCAGCGTACGGCGCGCATACATCGTCGCGCGCAACGCGAGGTCCGCCGGTTCGAGATAGAACCCCTCCGCGTAGCCGGCCTGCCCTGACTGCTCCCCCGTCACATGGACGTGCATGTCCATGAGACCAGGCATCAGCGTGGCGGACCGCAGATCGATCACCGTGTCGCCGGGCCCCGGCGCGGTGTAGCCGTCGGCGATGCCAATGATGCGCTCACCGTCGACGATGACGGTGACCTGCGTGCGGGCGGAGTCGGCCCGTCCGTCGATGAGACGGCCGGCATGAATCAGCGTCCTCGCCGACGCGACCGCCGGAAACGCGGCGAGCAGGATGGTGGACGCAAGTGTGAGCAACAGTGAGCGAAGCATGGACACCTCGATGCGAGGCATCCTACAACGGCTCGCAGCTGAAAGGCTGAAGGCGTTCGGCATTCCGCATTCGGCATTTCAGATGGACGGCTGCGCCGGTGGATAGACGACCGTCCCGTCGGAACGCACGACGGCGCCGGGCGTGAGGGTCGCCGGCTCCACGCGCCCGGGCGCCATGATGTGAATCACTGTCTCGCCACGCGCGAGCAGGTAGTCGGCCACGATGCGGCGGTGGCACCGCCACCAGACGGCCTCGGAGCACATGATGGCGCAGCGCCGTTGGCGTCCATCGTCGATCAGGTGATCCAGGCCCTCGCGAAACTGCGACGAGAGGGCGTAGTCGGCGTACGAATGAAAGCTCTCGTGCGTCCAGAAGGCGTTGACCTCCGGTGGCACGTCACGGCTCCTGCCCCGGCGTCCACCGAGCGCCGTCAGGTGCTCGTACGAGATACCGGCACCGGCCAGCGCGTCCGGCAGCGTGTCCTTGTTGAACTGTGGATTGAATCGCGAACGCGGAATCGTGCGCACGTCCACGAGTCGTTCGATGCGCGACTCACGCAACAGGGCGATGAACTCGTCGAGGGGTCGAGTCGAATGGCCGATCGTGAAGAACGGCGGGACCGAGGCCTTCCTTGACATGTGACAAGCATCACGGCCTACGACGCGATGTACGTGGCGCTCGCCGAAGCCCTCGGCGCGCCGATCGTCACGTGCGATCAATCTCTTTCCAAGACACCGGGCCACCGCGCGCGAATCGAACTCTTTCAATGACACATGGTCGACGAAATGGCGAGGTCGGCTCTCAGAGCCCAACCGACAGACTTTGTCAGCGCGCGAGCGCTCGCCGATCTGCTCGAGACACCCGCGAGCCTCCGTTCCACCATCAAGCGGCGTTGACGAAATGCTCGCAGCCATTGCCGTGTACGCCGCGTGAGATGGACTGACCGAGCCGCAGTGACTGGGTGTGCTCGAGGCCAAGTCGCGTCCGGGGCCGCGAGGTCGTCCAGTTCGAGTTCGACAAGGCCATCCTCGACACGCCGGTCTTCGCACGGGTTCCTCTCGATCCCCGGCTCGGCTTCCACGAGGGGCGCCAGCACCCGGCGCAGGCACGCGACACGTTCGGCCTGTTCGCGGACGCGAGCCCCGATCGATGGGGACGCCTCCTCATGCAGCGGCGCCTCGAGCGCGATCAGCGGGCAGGGCGTGTCGAACCAGGCCGGCGTCTTTACGAATCGGACTACTTGCTCGGCGTCCATGACGCGCGTATCGCGGTGCCGGCGCCACGAACTGCGCAAGCAGCTGCGCAGGCGTCAGGAGAAGACCGAGCACCCACGCCGCCACGCACGCCGATCGCATCGGCATGCCGCGGGATTCTATCCGCGGAACCGGCCGGCCTTCCACGTGACGAGGCAATGGAGGCGGCGAGAATCGCACCCGTGCCCGATCACAGCAGCCGGAAGACAGCGGCGGCGATCAGCGTGGGCAGGATCGCGCCCGCGAACAGCCAGAGCGGCGACACCGCGCCTCCGAAGAAGCGTCCCAGCAGCGCCTGACCGGCCGGATTCGGGGCATTCGCGATCACGGTCAATCCACCACCGACGACGGCACCCTGGACGACGGCGAGCTTCAACTCGTGGCCGAGATTCGGCACGAGCGTGGCGAGATAGGTGATGAGGGCGTTGTCATTCACGGCCGTCAGTGCCGTCGCGCCGACAAAGAGCGGTGTCTCGCCCAGGCTGCCGAGCAGTGGCGCAATCCACCATCCCTGCAACCCGCCATGGATCACGAGACCTGCCAGGAAGAAACCGACCAGCAGCGGTGTCCGCAATTCGAGCTGGCTCTGATACGGCGACGTGGCCCGGGCAAACCCGAGGAAGAACAGGAACCCGCCGAGGAACATCGCCGGGTGGTGCGCGTTGATCACGGTCCACGCGATGAACGCCAGATGCACCGTCACGACCCACGGCGGCACCGGCAGCAATCCCCTGGCGGGGTCATCGGGCGACTCGATGTCGGGCTCCGGCGGGAGGGTCGCGAGGCCACGCAACTCGCGACGGAACAGCAGGAAGTACGCCACGGTCGACACGACGACGGCCGTGAGGGCGCGCCAGCCGAAGTGGCTGACCATGAAGAGGATGTCCCATTCCCACGGCCGCGCGACCATGAGCACGGGCGGCGCGGCGAAGTGCGTGAGCGTGCCGCCGATGGACACGTTCACGAACAGCAGGCCGAGTGTGGCGTACTTCAGGCGTGCGGACGGTTGCAGATCGTAGAACTGGCGCGCCAGCAGCAACGCGCAAATCGTCATCGCGGCGGGCTCGGTGATGAACGACCCGAGCGGCGGCCCGACGATCAGGATGGCCAGCCACCAGGCCGCGGGCGTCGCGCCACCAGCCGCTGCCACGCGACGAAGCGCGGCCTCCGCGAACCCCACGACAGGACGCGTGGACGCCAGCGCCATGATGACGACCACGAACATCGGTTCGGTGTAGTTGACCGTGTCACTGATGTAGTGCGTCGAGACGTCCCACCCCGCGTACAGCGCAATGGCCATCATCAGCACGAGCGCCCACAGGCCGAAGACGACTTCCACTTCGCCGAGGAAATGCAGCAACCCGGCCACCACGCTGGGGAACGCGGGACGACCGTGCGCGCGGGCGGCCTCGTCGTGCCGGTGCTGCACGCGGTGCGCCAGTCGTGCGAACCGCGCGGCGGCGAACGTGTGCAGGATGGCCAGCACGAAGATGCCCGTCGCCACCGCATTGAACGGCTCGATCGCCATCCGCGACAGCAGTTCACCGCCCAACGTCTGATCGGGCGAAGACGGATAGCTTGTGAGCGCGCGCGGGAACGCGGGCGCCTCGGTAGTCTCAGCCGTCACGACGACGCACTCCGGATCTGACGAGGTGCGGAACGAACATGTCGTCTCCGCACGATTCCCACTCTGTCATGAGAGACGTGGCAGACTGGTGCCGACTCCTCCCCGAGCGTTGGAGTGTATCGCCATCATCCCCGGGAACATGCACTCTCCTCGCGCGAGAGAGCAGATGCGATGCGACGGGTTGCAGATTCTGCAACGTCAGGCACAAGGCTGCCGTTGCAAGGAGTGCAACGGGGAGGTCCACCTTCGCGGCTGACGCCGCTACGGCGAGATAGCCTTCGCGTGAGGAGACTCGCTTTGGCCAGGCCCAGGAGAGCCCGCCTGGCCGAAGCTCGGCTGAGCCGAGCGAAGGCTGGCTCCTCAGGTAGGATTCGAACCTACAACCCTCCGGTTAACAGCCGGATGCTCTGCCATTGAGCTACTGAGGAACTCGGGGAGACGCGCATTGTCGCGCGCGTGTTGCGCCGTACTGCCGCGCAACGACTCGTCAGTGTACTGTGGGCCTCCGCCCGAGGTCAACGGGAGAGCCGGACACCCGGACGCGGGGAGTGGATCGGTGCACCGCTCTCTCGGAACCTCGCTGGCCTGCCGCGCCTTAGCGCGTCAGCGCGCAGGCGGACCGGTCGACGGCCCGTCTGCGTCCTGTGCGCGGTTGCCGGTTGCCGGTTGCCCGTTGCCGGAATAGGAAGGCATGCGTTGACATTTCCGCGGTGGCTTCCGTACTGTGTGGAACGTGACCGCGCAAGCCCAGACCGACGTCTTCCGTGCGATTGCCGATCCGACGCGCCGGGCGCTGCTCGACCTGCTCCGGACCGGTGACCGCACCGTCAACGAACTCGCCGAGCCGTTCGACATGAGTCGCCCGGCCATCTCGCAACACCTGAGGCTCCTGCTCGAAGCCCGTCTCGTCGCCGTCCGCAAGGAAGGCCGCCAGCGCCGCTATCGGCTGAACAGCACTCCCATCACGCGCGTCGCGCGCTGGGCCGGCAAGTTCGACGATGGCGCGAAGGCGAAGAAGAAGCGCTGATCACGCGAGCAGTGCCATCAGGCGCGTGCGATCGCGCACCATCGCCTCCAGCATCCGATCGCGTTGCTCCCCGGGCGTCCGTCCGCCCGGGTCGTACTCGACGTGTATCGAGATCGGACCGCTGAACCGCGCGGCGCGCAGGTGGGCGCCGAACGTCTTCCAGTCGACCATCCCCTCGCCAATCGGACAATCGACGACGCGCCATCGGCCGTCGCGTCCCTTGTCCCAGTAGAAGTCCTTCATCGCGAGCATGCGCAGGTGTGGCGCCGCACGCTGCAGCGCCACCCGCCAGCCAGCCACTCCCCCTTCGACCGTCGCGTGACGGACGTCGAAATACAGGCCCGTGGCCGTGGGCGGCTGCCCGTCGATCATCTG
Organism: Acidobacteriota bacterium; assembly: GCA_020845575.1. Classification (NCBI taxonomy): domain Bacteria; kingdom Pseudomonadati; phylum Acidobacteriota; species Acidobacteriota bacterium. The sequence goes on from JADLFL010000008.1 coordinate 23,565, forward strand.
CAGCGCATCCCACACCGGGGCGCCGATGTACCCGGAGTGATTGTGGTACGCGATGACCACGCCCGCCTGTGCGGCGAGTGCGACGAGTCCGTGGAACGCCCAGGTGGCCGCGGCGAGTTCCTTCGTCACGTCAGCGAACGCGTACCTGTAGTAGCCGGCCTTGAGTCGCGGTACGTCGACGGCGCGCGCCGTCTTGACGATCGGTGACGCCGTCGGGTCATCAGGCTGCGTCAGCGCTGTCGTCAGCATGCCCACCATGCTGCCGGCGTCGCGAATGGCCGCCACGGCGCGAGGCAGATCCTCCGCGACGCGCTCGGGGAGCACATGACCACCCGGACGCACCGTGAGATCGACGCCATCGAAGCCCGCGCTGCGGACCGCCGCACCGAGATCGCGCCAGCCGAGATCGGGCAGGTGCTTGGAGAACAGGAGCACCGGCGATTGCGGCCCAGACACGGCAACGCCGCCGACGGCCGACGACTGCTCCTGAGCAGCATCGGCGCGCCGCGCCGCCATCGCGGCAGGTACGCCAACGGCGATGAGCGATCGAGCGAAGTGGCGACGTGAAACAGCCATGGTGGAACGCGTACGCGATGCGTTCAGCGTGCGCGCAGCAGGCGCGGCGCCGACAGACGGAACTGCGCGATGAGCCCGGCCACCGCCAGGAGCAGCCAGACCACGAGCACCCAGTGCTCGCCAGGCGCGGGACGCAGCGGATACGCCTGCCATCCCGTGGCCGCGCTGCCGAGGCCCACGACCGACTCGCGATGCCACAGGCCGAGCGCCCCCATCACCAGCAGCCACGCGCCGCCGAACGCCGTGCCGACAACGATGACGTAGCGCTGCATGGAGAGGGCGAGGAGTGCACCGGCGACCGTGCAGGCCACCACGAGCAGCGCCGGCGGTTCGGCGCCGAAGTACGCGGCCACGGCGTGCACGGCCAGTGCCGCCAGCGTTGCGCCGAGGAGCGCGACCCCGATGAAGTACGCAAGCACGAGCGCGAACGCGCCGCCGATGCCGCCGCCCACCAGGATCAGGATGTCTCGCGTGGTGTCGGCAGGCCCGACCACCGAGCCAGCCACCAGCACGCCGAGCACGAACCCGTACAGACCGAGCACGATTCGGAACGTCCGCTGCCCGAGAAAACAGGACAACACGCCGCCCACGAGAAAGAGGACAGCGGCAGGGACATGCAGCGTCGCCGGCAGCATCGCGGCATTATAGTGGAGCGGCACGCCCGTCCGTCTCCCTTTCCCATCCAATGCCAGAGCCTGCTTCGCGCCAACCTGCTGCCTCGCGACTAGGCGGGGTCGTGGCTGCGCTGGCGGGTCTTGCGCTGTTTGCGTGGACGTTGCGCCGGACGGGCCTCGACACCATCGCCGACGGTTTCGGTCGTGTCGGGTTCGCGTTCCTGGGGATCCTCGTGCTGTCGGGCCTGCGGTTCGCGGCGCGTGCCTGGGCCTGGCTGCTGTGTACGGAACCGCCACACACCCTGCGGCTGCGCGACACGTTCCCGGCGCTCGTGAGCGGCGACGCGCTCGGCAACCTCACGCCGCTGGGTCTGTTTGTCAGCGAGCCGACCAAGGCCGCGTTCGTGCGCGATCGCGTGTCGCTGATGACCGCGCTCTCCGGCATCGCCGTCGAGAACCTCTTCTACATCGTGACGGTGGCCGCCATGATCGGCGGGGGCACGCTGGCGCTGCTCGCCGAGTTCGACGTCACGCCGGCGCTGCGTGCGATGAGCCTCGTCGCCCTCGCGGGCATGGTGGCGTTCCTGACGCTGGCCGCGGCACTCGTAAGCGGGCGCTTTCGTCCGCTCACCGTTGGCATGGCGTGGCTGGAGCGGCTGTCGCTCGTGCCCGTTGCGCTGCGGACGCGTGCCGACAAGCTGCGCATCTTCGAAGACCAGGTCTACACGTTCGCGCGACGGCATCCCTCGCGTCCGCTGCCGATCCTGCTGCTCGAATGCGGCTACCACGTGCTCGGCGTGGCGGAGACGTACCTCACCGTGGCGCTGCTGCTGCCCGCCGCAACAGGTCCCACGCTGCTCGGCGCGTTCCTGCTCGAGTCGATCAACAGGTTCGTGCAGGTGGCGTTCAAGTTCGTGCCGATGCGGCTCGGCGTGGACGAGGCGGGTTCCGGACTGCTGACGCAGGTGCTCTACGGCACGTCAGCGCTCGGCGTCACGCTCGCCGTGGTGCGCAAGGCGCGCATGCTGGTGTGGACCGGAGTGGGGGTGGTGTTCCTCGGCCTGCGCGGCCTCGATCGCGGTACGCGATAGTCACATCTCGCGGCGGCCTTCGAGGGCGCGCGTCATCGTCACTTCGTCGGCGTACTCGAGATCGCTGCCCATCGGGACGCCCATGCCGATGCGCGTCACGCGCACGCCGAGCGGCTTGAGCAGCTTCGACAGGTAGAGCGCCGTCGCTTCGCCTTCGACTGTCGGATTGGTGGCGAGGATCACCTCGTCGACGTCACCGGTCGCCACGCGGGCGAGCAGCGGCTTGATGCGCAACGCATCTGGGCCGATGCCCTGCAGCGGCGACAACGTGCCCATGAGCACGTGATAGCGTCCGCGGAAATCGCGCGTCTTCTCGATCGCCACCACGTTCACCGGCTCCTCGACCACGCAGATGATCCGGCCGTCGCGATCGGGGCTCGCGCAGTAGACGCACGGATCCGTGTCCGTGATGTTGGCGCAGATGGAACAGTGCACGACGCGGCTCTTCACGTCACGCAGCGCGTCGGCCAGGCGCTCGGCGTCTTCGCGGGGGGCCTTCAGCACGTGAAACGCCAGGCGCTGCGCCGTCTTGGCGCCGACGCCGGGCCACTTCTGCAGCTGCTCGATGAGCCGCGTCAGCGGCTCCGGGTAGGGCGTAGACAATGCCGGCGCGTCACATGCCGGGCAGCTTGAGGCCGCCCAGCATGCCGCTCATGGTGCTGTTCATCTTCTCGTCGGCCTTGCGCTGCGCGTCCTGCACGGCCGCGAGGATCGCGTCCTGCAGCATCTCCACATCGCCCGCGCTGACGGCCTCGGGGTCGATCGTGATCGAGAGCAGGTGCTTGGCCCCATCGACCTTCACGGAGACCACGCCGCCGGCCGATGCCTCGATCACCGTCTCGGCCATCTGCCGCTGCATGCGCTCCTGCATCTGCTGCGCCTGCTGCATCATCTTCTGGATGTTCATGTCTTGCTCCTCATCGGTAGACGGCCGGGCTCGGAGAGCCGGCCCTACCTTCGGACGAGCCCGCCCCGACTGACTTCCGGTGCCCGGTGCCCGGTGCCCGCCTATGTAATCTCTTCCGCGTCCCTGATTTCGGCGGAGAACACGTCGAGCATCGCCTGCACGGCTTCGCTCTTCAGGGCCTGCTCCTTCAGGCGGGCCTTGTCCTGCTCCGCGGGATCGACCTTCGCTTCCGCGGCCGACGCCACGACGCGCACGTCCATCTTCAACGCGCGGCCGAAGACATGCTGCGCGGTCTCCTCGATCCAGCTCCGGCGTCCTTCGCATCGCTGCTGCTCGAACTTCCCACCGACCGTTACAACGAGCACCGCGTCCTCGACCACGAACGTGGCACGCGACAGCGCCGTGCCGAAGAACGTCCTGTTGCTCTTGCGCAGGGCTTCGATGAACGCGTCGACGGTACCGTCGCCGCCGCTCGACGGAGCGGGCGATACTGACGTCGGTTCCGATGCGGCTGGAGGCGGTTCGTTGGTTGCGACCGGCGTCACGGCGGGCGGTTCGGCTCGTACAGCCGGCACCGGTGTGACGGCCGGAGCCGATGGGGCTACCGGCCGCGTCTCCTGCCGCGCGTCCACGGCCTGCGTGAGACGACGCAGCGCGCTGCCAGAGCTCGCAGGCGTCGCCGGTGCCGCGCTTGCGGACCGCGATGGCGCGCTCGCCGGACGCGACACCGTGCCCGACGCCAACGGACGTCCGCTGCCCAGCGCGTCGAGCACGTCTGCAATCGGTGTCAGGTGTCCAAGATGGATCCACCGCAGCAGCGCCATCTCGAGGTGGTACCGTGGCTGCGCCGCGTAACGCACGTCCTGCTCGGCACGCGCCAGCACGTCGAACGCGCGCAGCAGATCCTCGCGCGAGAATCGCGCCGACAACGCCTGCAGCCGTTCCGCATCCGTGGCGAGCTCGGGATCCTGCAATCGCGTGGGATCGATGCCGACGATCATCAGGTCGCGCACGAGTCCCGTCAGCTCACGGACGACGAGCTTCAGGTCCTGTCCTGACTCGACCAGCCGCCCCACCGCGTCGAAGACATCCGACGCGCGCCCGTCGGCGACGATCTCCGCCATGTCCATCAGCACGTCGCGCCCGATGAGGCCGAGCACCGACGCCACGTCGGCCGCCGTGATCCGGTCGCCCGCGAACGCGATCACCTGATCGAACGCGCTGAGCGCGTCGCGCATGCTGCCCTCGCCCGATCGGGCGAGCAGCAGCAGCGCGTCCGGATCGGCGTCAATGCCCTCGGCCTTCGCGATGTGCGTCAGCTGCTCGGCGACGCTGCGCGCGCCGATCGTGCGCAGCTCGAACTCCTGCGATCGCGATCGGATCGTCTCCGGGATCTTGTGCAGTTCCGTCGTCGCCATCATGAAGACGACGTGGGGAGGGGGTTCCTCGATCGACTTGAGCAATGCGTTGAACGAGCTGTTCGACAGCATGTGCACTTCGTCGATGATGAAGATCTTGTAGCGGTCGCGCGCGGGCGAGATGCCGAGACCCTCGATGATGACCTCGCGCACGTTGTCGACGCCTGTGTGCGTGGCGGCGTCGAGCTCGATGACGTCGATGTCGCGCCCTTCCGCGATCTCGACGCACGCATCGCACGTGCCACACGGATCGGCGGTCGGGCCGGACTCGCAGTTGAGCGCGCGCGCGAGGATGCGCGCGGTGGTCGTCTTGCCGACGCCACGGGCACCCGAGAAGATGAAGGACTGCGCGATGCGACCACGCTGGATCGCGTTGCGCAGCGTCTGCGTCACGCCAATCTGCCCGATGACATCATCGAAGCGCTGGGGACGCCACTTGCGGGCGAGCACCTGATACGGGCGTGACACTGATCTCGGCAGTCCGATGGTGAGTGATGGCCGGGTCGATCCCACCGCGACCCGGAGTCCCCATGCACACGGCAGGATCCCCTTAGCGCTGCTACCTTCCGGTCCTGACGCGGTTCGAGGTCTGGCGTTGCACAGGCTCCGGACCGCGGTGCGAGCGACCACGGCCGGCGATCGCCCGAGGCGACCGAACCCCCAGTGTAGTCCGCGGGCCGGGGACGAGCAAGGCGACGTCTCGCACGCCGGGCGGGGCGCTCATCGCCGGGCGAGCCGTTCGTAGAGTTCGGGCCGACGGAAACGGAATGTGTACTCGAACGCCGCCCGCGCGTCGAGCTGCGCCTCGCGCGTCAGATCGGCAACGAGCAGGGCCGGACCATCCTCCTGCTCCTGGCTGGTGATCACCAGCCCGTCCGGCCCCACGATGAGCGCGCCGCCGCCGAAGCGCTGCGACACCCCGGCGAACCGCACGTCACCGCGGACGTTGGCTGCCACGCCGAATACGCCGTTCTCCACGCAGCGAGCCCGCACGACGGGGCTCGCCCAGGCGCACCATCCGGCGGGTGAAACGGGCGCGGGATCGGCGGCAAAGGGGAACAGCACGATTTCTGCGCCCTCGATGGCGAGCAGCCGCACGGATTCGGGCAGGAACGCGTCGATGCAGACTGTGACGCCGATGCGTCCAAGCGGCGTCTCTACCACCGCGGGCGCGCCGCCGCCGTTGTAGAACGGCATCTCGAACAGCGGGACGTGCATCTTGCGCCACCAGCCCAGCACGCCGTCCGGCCCGGCGAGGACGTGCGTGTTGAACAGCACGGCGCCCGCATCCTCCAGGAGACCCGCGGCCACGAGGATGTGCGCGTCGCGCGCGATGGCTGTCAGGCGACCGACGGCCCGCCCATCGAGCGGCTCGGCCATGCGTCGCGCGCCGAGCAGCGCCTCGCGCAGCCACGTCGCGTGGTCGCCCGTCGGATGGTTGGGGATGAAGCCGGTGATGCTCAGCTCAGGACACAACAGGATGTCGGCGCCAGCGTCAGCCGCGTCCCGCGCCGCACCGGCAATCGCGTCGAGATTGCCCGACGTGTCGTCAGGAGAAGCCGGCAGCGCCGCCGTTGCCACACGCACCACGTCACGCATGACCGATGAGTGTAGCGCCGCCCGCACTCCCGGCATCGCGGCATCCCGGCATTCGAGTAGAGTTCCTCCCATGCGACTCACCTCGGCGGCGACCCTCGTCATGGCGGGACTGACTGGTCTGGCGCTTGCCTGCGCACCTGCGTCCGCGCCAGCGCCTGCGCCTGCGTCAGTCGAGCCTTACGTGTTCCTGCAGCTCAGCGACCCGCAGTTCGGAATGTTCACGGCAGACAAGGACTTCGCGCAGGAAACCGTGAACTTCGAGCAGGCCGTCGCACACGTCAACCGCCTGCGGCCCGCGTTCGTGGTGATCACCGGCGATCTGGTGAACACGCCCGGCGACGCGGCGCAGATGCAGGAGTACGACCGCATTCGCAGGACGATCGATGCATCAATCCCCGTGTACGAGATGGCGGGCAATCACGACGTGGAGAACGCGCCCACGCCGCAAGCCCTCGCGGCGTATCGGGCACGCTACGGGCAGGACCGCTACACGTTCCGCCACGAGAACCTGCTGGGGATCGTGCTGAACTCGTCGCTGATTCACACGCCGACGGCGGCGCCGCAGGAGGCGGCCGAACAGGAGGCCTGGCTGCGCACGCAACTCGACGCGGCACGCCGGGACGCGCCGCGCCACATCGTCGTCTTCCAGCACCACCCGTGGTTCCTGACGTCGGCGGGTGAGACCGACGACTACTTCAACATCCCGCTCGCGCGCCGCACGCCGCTGCTCGCGCTGCTGCGCGACGCCGGCGTGAAGACGCTCGTGTCCGGCCACTATCATCGCAACGCCGGCGCGATCGACGGGGGATTCGAGTCGATCGTCACCGGCGCCGTGGGGATGCCGCTCGGCGGGTCGCGGTCGGGCCTGCGCGCGTTCCGCGTGACGGAGTCGGCCATCACGCATCGCTTCCACGCGCTCGACGAGGTGCCAGACGCGATCGATCCGCGCGGAACGTTCTGACGCGCGCGCCTACTTCTTTCGCTGCAGGTTCGCGCACCGCGGGTCGTCGGGCGGCGGCGGTGGCGCCTCTTCCTTCTTGCGTCCGAACCGTCCGAGCAGACGGCCTCCGGGAATGGCATCGGCCACCGACGGCTTGCCGCGCTGCTGCTGCGCGAGCTGCGCGCAGTACTCCTCGTCGGACAACTTCGGATCGGGCTTCGCGCCACCGCCACTGGTCATGGCACCCATGTCCATCACACCGTCCTTGGACACCATGTCCATGCGCACGGACTTGTAGCTGACGCGCGCGAACCACTCCTGGTCCCACGTGACGGCCGGATCCGCGGGCCGCGCCGGGTGGATGAACGTGGCCTCGTCGCCATACGCGGTGAACATCAGCATCGAGCCGTTCTTGGTGAACTTCATCACTTCGGCCGGCACCGTGCAGTCGGTCGTGTCTGCCGGCAGCATGGCCTTGAGCTCGATCAACCGCTTCACTTCGGCGGGCGTGAGGTGCTCCATCTGCACGAACGTCGCGGGGCGCTGTGCCGACGACCACATCACGATATTGGCCGACTCATCGTCCATTTTCTCGGGCGCCATCACGCCGACCGAATACCCTGTCGCACGTCCGGGCGCGCCCCAGCGCAATGCGAGCGCACCAGACGGGAGCACCGACGTGGAGGTGTACTTCACCGGCTGCATGAACGACTTGTTGTCCGGCAGCGTGAAGTCGATCTTCGTCGTGTACGTGCCTTCGATCGCGTGCTGTCCGGCGAGCGACGCGCCGATCGGGAAGGTCGCGTCGAGGTTGCGATTCTTCTTGAGGCGGTCGCCGTTCGGCCAGTCGCCGTACGTCTTCGAGTTGCTCGTACGAGGCGTCCGCACCGCGTTGGCGCCGACGGCGCCCTGCAGGGCCTCGAGCTCGGGCTCGTTCTCGCCGCGCATCAACTTGTCGAACGTCAGGATCACCGGCTGGCCAGGGCCGGCCTTCTCGCCGCAGCCCCAGTAGAAAGTGATCTGCCCCTTCGGCTCCTTGTAGGTCCCGGGGGACGCGGTCTGCCCTTTGCCCGGCTGCGGCGTCTCCAGGTAGATCGGCTGGTTCACCTGCGCGCCAGACGGGAAGGTGTGGAAGGCCTGCGGCTCACCCGTGGGAGCGAGCGAGGTGCCCAGGCGCAGCTCGATCGTCTGGCTGGCCGATGGCAGGCCAGACATCGCCATCTTCATCATCGACCCCATCGACGGACGCCCACCGCCCGTCATGCCGCCCATCGCCAGCATGCCGGCGCCGGTGGTCACGCCCATCCAGTACCGCGACTCGGGCGGCGTCACCTTCTGCTGCGCCGACGCCGCCTTCGACCCGGCCTTCGGCGCCTGGGCCAGCCCTGCCAGGCTGACCGACACCGCAATGAGAGGGACGGCCGCCACGCCGACGACCAGAGAGCTCCGCATGTTCAGTCCTTTCGTTCGAGCCAGACTCGTCAGCAAGGTGGGCGACAGGAGGGGATTCGTGACAGGGCGGACAAGCCTGGGCACCGGGCACCGGGCACCGAAGCATCATTCGTCATTCGTCATTCAGCATTCGGCATTCGGCATTCCCGGTACTCCTCGTGACCGCGCCATACACTTGTTCGCTTCATGTCTGGCGCCAACAAGCCCATGACCAGACTGTACAGCACCCCGCCCCACGGCTGCGCGATGGCACCGCCGGTGAGATTGGACAGGCCGAGATCGCACGCGTTGGTGAGCGCTGCGCTCACGGCCACCGTCCACAACAGCAGGTAGGCGGCAAACCACACATCACCCACCGCGCCGGGTGGGCGGCTGCGACGACCAGGCCGGGCTCGACGAGTTCGAGAAACCCTGACGACGGGGTGCTCGAAGAAAGCAAGGCGGACAAGACGCACAGGCGGCCCGCTGTCGTCGAGCGCTTCGAGATCCAGCGCGCACCCACGGCGCCCGGGTTCGCGGAATCACGCGTGGGGAGCAGCGGGAATGCTGCCGTTCGACTCGGTGTCGACCGGCCTGAACGGAGATCGGCGTGCGCACTCCGGCGCTACTCCCCGGTGCGATTCGGCTCCTGAATCCGCAGTATGCTCCTTGCTCAGTCGCAGCGGTGGGATGCGCGCGCGTGGCCCGGTCGACGGCCTTCGTCCGCGAGGCCCGCCAGCCGTCACTCGACGATACGCGTTGCCTTTCTGGAGCATGGACAGTGGCCCGAGGGCGAGAACAGGACATCGAGCACCTGCTGCGGCGCGTCGCGTTCGGCGCCACCGAAGCCGACGTCGCCGCGTACGCGCGCCTCGGTCCCCTCGGCTTCGGCACCGCCCTCGCGCGACTCCTCGACTATGCCGACATCCCTGACGATGTCGACGACCGCATCGGACAGCCCGGGTATGTCGGCGTCACGGCGCGCGGCGTGTTCCAGCCTGCGGCCAGCATCGTCGATGCCAGACAGCGCTGGTTGTTCCGCATGGTGCACAGCCAGCGCCCGGTCGAAGAGAAGATGGCGCTCTTCTGGCACAACCACTTCGCCACCGCGTACTCCAAGATCGCGGGTGAAGTCGGAGCAGCCGAAGCCACCCGCCTGCTCGCCGCCAAGCCCTCCGAAGACGCGGCGGGCGTGACGGGCCAGTTGGAGCTGTTCCGTCGGCACGCGCTTGGCAATTTTCGTGATCTGCTGGTGGCCGTTGCACAGGACCCGGCGATGCTCTTCTGGCTCGACGGCCGGACCAACGTGCGGGCGCGGCCGCAGGAGAACTTCGCGCGGGAGTTGATGGAACTGTTCACGATGGGCGTCGGGACGTTCGTCGAAGCCGACGTCTACGCCGGGGCGCGCGCATTCACTGGATGGAACCTCTCGCGGCCGGGCACCGATGCCACGCGGCGATACGCCTTCGCGTTCAACGCGGGGCAACACGATACGGCTGCCAAGGAGTTCAGCTTCGCCATCTATCCCGGCGGCGACCGCACGATTGCGGCGCGGAGCGGGTCGTCGGGAATCCAGGATGGCCTCGACCTCATCGATGCGGTCGCGCGCCATCCGGCGACCGGCCCGAGGCTGGCGCGCAAGCTGTACGCGTACTTCATCAACGACGTGGACGCGCCAGACGAGGCGCTGGTCAACGAAGTTGCCTCCGTCTACTACGCTACCGGTTTCGAGGTCGCGCCGATGGTACGCCGGCTCCTGCTGTCGCGGCAGTTCGCCGATCCGGCCAATCACTACCGGCGCTACTCGTGGCCGGCGGAGTTCGTCGTGCGCTCCCTCAAGGAGGTCGGCTGGAACGGCTTCTCGGTCGGGGCCGCGCTCACGCCGCTTGCCAACATGGGTCAGCAACTGCTCGATCCTCCGGACGTCAACGGGTGGGACCTTGGTCGCGGCTGGTTCTCCACCGGCGCGATGCTCGCGCGGATGAACTTTGCCGCCACTCTGGCGAGCAACCAGAAGTTCAACCTCCGCGACGTGCTGCGCACCGACGCCGCCACGCCGTCGGGCCTGGTCTCGGGTGTCCTAGACCGACTGTCGTCTGACGAGATGGACGGCATGCGCGTGACCGCGCTCACCGACTATGTGACGTTTGGCGGTGCGTGGTCCGCCTCGGACGCACAGATTGCCAACAAGTCGGCCGGCCTCGTGCACCTGGTCCTCGGATCGGGCGAGTACCAGTTCATCTGAGGACAGCAGCCATGTCGATGACCAGACGTGAGTTCGTGCGCGGCGGAGTCGCGGCCTTCACGATCGGTTTTTCCGCACCGTCGTTTGTGTCCGACCTCGCCCTGGCGCAGGGTCAGCGGCGCCGCAACCTCGTCGTCCTGTACCTGAGTGGCGGCAACGATGCACTGAGCACGGTCATCCCCTACACCGATGCGCAATACTACGCGCGCCGGCCGACGCTGGCCGTGCCTGCTGCCAACGTCCTGCAGATCGGATCGGACCGCGCGGGAAACGCCCTAGGTCTCCATCCGCGATTGTCGAACCTGCAGTCGATCTTCCGGGATGGCAGGCTGGCGGTGATGCAGCGCACCGGGTATCCCAACTCGAGCCGCTCGCACTTCCAGGGGACCGACATCTGGTCGACCGCCGACCCGAAATCGCCACAGGGAACTGGGTGGCTTGGGCGCTATCTCGATAGCCTGCCGGCGCCGGTCGACCCGCTGGTGGGGTGGTCCACGGCCAGGGAGACTCCGCGCACGCTGCTGTCGCGCACCGTCGGCGTGCCCTCGATTCCAGACGCGCAGCAGTATGCGTTTGCCAGCCCGAATGGCGGCGCAGACGCCGTGGCGGCGCGCGCCACCGCCATGCAGTTGTCGTCCCACCTGGCGGTCGATCCCCCGCACCTGTCATTCGTCAATGCCACCGCGCAGGCGGCCTTCGCCACGCTCGATCGCGTCGGCCAGGTCGCGACCTACAGCCCGAGCGTCACGTATCCCAACAACGGCCTCGCTCTGGCGTTGCGCATGGTGGCCGGCGCGATGGTGAAAGAGGTCGGCACGCGCGTCTTCTGGGTGCAGACAGGGGGGTTCGACACACATTCAGGCCAGGACCCCAACGCCGCAAACGGGACGTACGCCAACCTGATGTCGACGCTCGACGTGTCGCTTTCGGCGTTCTACAGAGACCTCCTGAACCAGGGCCTGCTCGGCGACACGCTCGTCCTGCAATTCTCCGAGTTCGGTCGCCGCATCGACGAGAACGGCAGCCGGGGCACCGACCACGGTGCGGCCGGCGTCATGTTGGCGCTCGGCGGCGGGATACGGGGCGGGATCTATGGAACGGCTCCGAGCCTGCGCGGCACGCCAGACAACATCACCCTCGAGAACGAGGGCCGCGACGTCCGTCACGAAACCGATTTCCGGTCGGTCTACGCCACGGTCATCGACCAATGGCTCGGCGCCGACTCGGTGGCCCTCCTGAACGGCGACTTCCGCGGCGGGCCGGCCATCCTTTGAGAACGCTCCACGCCGACGCCCCGCAACAGGCGCGCTCGAGGCACGCGGTGAGTCCCGCCCGCCGTCGCACGGCTTCGGGGTGCTGGCAGAATCCGGAGACGATGAACGCATGACACGACGCCTACCTGACGCACCACTTTCGCGGGGCACCGACACGCTGGACCTGCCACGGGGGCGTGTGTCTCGCGTCTGGCCGGTGGGAGGTCACCTCCTGGCGGCGTGCGCCATCCTGCTTGCCGGCGGCACACACGCCTTCGGCCAGGGCCTGGAGGTCGGAGTCAAGGGCGGCGTCAATCTCGCCTCGATCACTTTCGACGAAGACGGCCCCTCGGTAGCGCCCCACGTCGGCGCGGTTGGCGGCGGGTTCGTCGTGATCCCGCTCACGTCGGTCCTGTCGGCGCAGGTCGAAGGTCTCTATTCGGCCAAGGGCGTTCGGCTCACCGAGGCCGGCATCGACTCGTCGCTGCGGGTCGAGTATCTTGAACTGCCCCTGCTGGCCAGGTTCACGCGCCGCGGCTCGACGCGCAATTACCATGTTGCGGCGGGGCCTGCGCTCGGTTGGCGGCTCCGCGCGCGCAGCCGTGTCGATTTCGGCTCGGTGGTCGAGGAGTTCGACCTGACTGATGACGTGGAACGGTTCGACATCGGCATCGCAGTGGCGGCGGGCGTCGATTTCGCGCGGCTGACCGTCGACGCGCGCTACACCTTCGGCGTGCGCGACATCGACGCGGATCGGACCGACACAGTGGTGATGAAGAATCGCGCGGCCTCAATCACCGTCGGGCTCAGGTTCTGACATGTCATCCTGGTCCATCCCGCGGAGCTTGCGCGTTCGATGGTGGCGTTCTGCTCGTGGTGCGCCCGCCGCCACTCGCGGCGTCGCGGTAGTCGTCGTGGCGGGTCTGTCGCAAGTCGTGGCGTGCGGTGGAGGCGAAAGCCCCAACCCGACGACGCCGTCGCCGCCGAGCGCAGCGCGCATCACGATCTCCGCCACGGGCACCGTTACACCGAACGAGATCGTGATCGCACCAGGCACGCGCCTGCTGTTTGTCAACGACCACGGGCAGCCGCACCACATGGCCTCGGACCCGCACCCGGACCACACCGATTGCCCGGAAATCAATCAGGTGGGGCACCTGGTGCCAGGCGCGAGCCGGGAGACGGGAAACATGGTCACGGTGCGGACGTGCGGCTTCCACGATCACATCAACCCGAACAACGGAGGGCTCCGCGGTCGCATCATCATCAGGTAGCCAGTCCAAGGGCGGCGCCGCCATTGGTGGATCGCCGCGACGCACCAACGCCCATTGCTACGAGGCGTTCGCGATGCGCGTGGCCGGCCATGCCGACGATCCGGGCGACGCGCGTCGGGTTCCCGCAGGGGATACCATGAGCGACGCAGTGACACGTCCACTCACTTCTCTCGCGCTGATGGTCCTCGCTTCGGGTGTGGCGAGCCCGGTGTCGGTCGCCACCCATACGGTTGGCCAGACGCCGGTCGCGCCGCTCCCGACGACGGTCAGCAGCAGCGGGTGGCCGACCTCACACGTGCAGGGCGTGGCTGTCGATCGGACCCGCGGCTTCGTCTACTACTCGTTCACGACGCTGCTGGTGAAGACGGACTTCACCGGCCGCCTCGTCGGCACGCTGGGCGGCTTCACCGGACACCTCGGAGACCTCGACATCGACGAGCGCGACGGACGGATCTACGGCTCGCTCGAATACAAGGCGGCCGACGCGTTCTACATCGCGATCATCGATGGTCCTGGCGTCGATCGGGTTGGTCTCGACGCGCAGAAGTCGACGCTGCTGCGGACCGTTCATCTGGCCGAAGTGGTCAAGGACTACACGGCGGACATGAATGGCGACGGCCGCTTCGACGGCAACGTCGCCGAGACCGCAGACCATCGATACGGGTGCAGCGGCATCGACGGCGTGAGCTTCGGCCCGCGATTCGGGGAAACGTCCGGCCGGCCATATCTGACGGTGGCCTACGGCGTGTACGCGAACGTCGCGCGTCACGACAACGACCATCAGGTGCTGCTCCAGTACGACGCCTCGTCGTGGTGGGAGACCTACGCGCAGCCGCTGGATCAGGCGGCACTCCATCGACGCGGACCTGCCGCTCACGATGGCAAGTACTTCGTCTACACCGGCAACACCACGTACGGCGTGCAGAACCTGGAATACGACGAGCACACGCAGCGGTGGCTGCTCGGCGTCTATCGCGGACGGAAGCCGGCGTTTCCGAACTACACGCTCTTTGCCGTGGACGCGGCCGCGCAGCCGACGCGTGGGCCGCTCACAGGCACGGGCGACGAGGGCCTGCGACTGCCGCTCGCCGCGGCCGGACTCCGCGACGAGGCGACGGGGATTCGCGGGTGGAACCAGAAGGCCGACGTCGGCCTGGTGTCGCTCGGCGACGGACGGTTCTACCTCGTCGTCGACAGCGTGCGAGACGGACAGCAGGGAGCCGAACTGAGGCTGTCGCGCTGGACGGGCGATCCCGACGCGCCCTTCGCACCCGCATCCGCCACGCAGAAGCAACGTCCCTAGGGTTTGCGCGAGATAGCCTGTCATGTATAATACATACATGAATCATGTGGTCTCCGCTCGCAGCGAGGGCACTTCGCTGAGTCACGAATCGATGACGATCGAGGTCTATTCCGACATCGTGTGCCCGTGGTGCTACATCGGTGAACGGCGGCTCGAACGCGCTCTTGCGTCGCTCCCGCCGGGCGAGCGGGTCGACGTCGTGTTCCGCCCGTATCAGCTGGATCCCGGCGCATCCGAGACGGCCGTGCCGCTGCTGGACCATCTCCAGAGGCGATTCGGCGCGCGCACGCAGGGCATGCTCGACGCGGTGACGCAGGCCGCCGAGAGCGAAGGCCTCACGCTGGCATGGGACCGCGCGCTCTCGGCCAACACGCGCACCGCACATCGCCTGCTGCAGTGGGCGTTGCGCGAAGGCGGACCGGAGGTCCAGCGGAAGCTGGTCGATGCGCTTTTCGCACTGCACTTCACGAACGGCGGCAACGTTGCGGACAACGAGCAACTCGTCGCCGCCGCAGCCTCCGTCGGTCTCGACGCGGACGGTGCGCGAGCATATCTCGCCTCGGACGAGGGCGTGTCGGAACTGGAGGCCGAGTTGGACAAGGCGCGCGCGCTCGGCATCACGTCGGTGCCGACGTTCGTGATCGACGGTCGCTACGCCGTCCAGGGCGCGCAGCCGGCCTCGACGTTCGTCAGCGTCCTCGAGCAGGTGCGCTCGACGCGTGAGGCATCGACGGCGTCACCCGGCGACTCGTGCACCGACGGCGCGTGCGCCATCTGACGCGCAAGGAGATCCGTCGTGTTCCCCCTGTCGGTACTCGAACTCGGACGCGTGCGTGAAGGCTCCACGCGCCGCGCGGCGCTGGACGAGGCGCGCGATCTGGGCCGTCATGTCGAGCAACTCGGCTACCGCCGCATCTGGGTCGCCGAGCACCACAACACGCCCGCGGTGACCACGGCGGCGACATCGCTCGTCATCGCGCACATCGCCGCGGGCACGAACACGATCCGCGTGGGTGCCGGCGGCATCATGCTGCCCAACCACGCCCCGTACGTAATCGCGGAGCAGTTCGGCACGCTCGCGACGCTGTTCCCCGGACGGATCGACCTTGGACTCGGTCGCGCACCCGGAACCGATCAGGTCACGCTGGGGGCCTTGCGGCGCGATCCGTCGAGCGCCGACACGTTCCCGCAGGACGTCCTCGAACTGCAGCGATTCCTGGCGCCGACGGTGCCGGGACAGCGGGTCGAAGCCGTACCCGGATCCGGAACGGAGGTGCCGCTCTTCATCCTCGGATCGAGCCTGTTCGGTGCGCAGCTGGCAGCGCAGTTCGGACTGCCGTACGCATTCGCGTCGCACTTCGCGCCACAGTGGCTCGATCGGGCGATCGCGCTCTACCGGGAGCAGTTCACGCCGTCGCCGCAGCTCGGCGCGCCGTACATGATCGTCGGCGTCAACGCGATCGCGGCAGCGACAGACGGGCAAGCACGGCGACTGTGGACGTCGCAGCAGATGTCGTTCGCGGATCTGCTCCGCGGCACGCGTCGCGTCATGCAGCCGCCCATCGACGACATCGACACCTACTGGGCACCGCACGAAGTCGCCCACGCCTCGCAGATGCTCGCCTGCAGCGTGGTCGGCAGCGTCGACACGGTACGCGCCGGTCTCGAAGCCCTCGTGGAGCGGACCGGGGCCGACGAACTGATCGTCGTGTCAGACGTGTTCGACGTCGCCGCACGCCTGCGCTCGTTCGAACTCATCGCCAACGCCGCCCGCGACGTCCGCCCACGCACCACCCGTCAGCCCGATGGTGTCGGCAGCGGCCCGATCCAGTCGTCCTGATTCGCCCCTTGGGGGTCAGGTAGGGCCCCAGAAAGACACGCACGCGCTCGTGTGGCGAGTTGCACGACGAATAGCCGCCAGCGACATGTTCGCTGCGTGCAGACAGTCGCGCGCCGGGCGCACAGACGTTCGCCGAGCGCGTCGGCTGCTACTCGAGATCGCGGAGAAACAGACCCAGTCGAAACGGACGGCGTGACAGCGCAGGGCCAACGCACTGCCGCCCATGATCGCGCCTTCGAGAAGCATCTGCTCGACCACGACCAGTGCCATGCCGACTCGCCGGCGCAACGCGAGTCCCTCGCTGCCCTCGAGGTTGCGAATGCTGCTCCAGCGCACGCACGCTGGCCGGAGGGTCGATGTCGCTCACGGCCGTAACCCCTTCCGCACCCGATGCCACTCGGCGGTGGTCAACAGCCCTGCTGCTCACGCTTGTTTCGCGGCGTCCAGCAAACGCTCGACCTCGACGCGTCCGCGACACTCGAGGATCGCATCGACGACCGGCTGCGTCTCCAGACCCTCGTAGACAGTCGTGCGCACGTCACCCCTGACGCGACTCAGCTCGATGAACGGTGGCAACGTCGGACGCGCACGGCGGCGGACAGCCACCTTGACCCGTCGAGGATTGACGTCGGCGAGCCCGAGCAGGGCCAGGACCGACTCGCCGAGACGTGCCCATTCGATGCGCCGCGCCCGGCGAACAACGAGCATTGGGATTTCATCGGCGCGCTATCGACCTCTTCACTCTATCTGTCGAAGACTCACACCTACCGTGGATACTCGCTGCTCGTCTTCGATGCCAGGCACGTCGAACGGCTGGATGAGCTGAGCGCGGATGAGTGGTCGGCGTTCGCGCCGGACCTGTCGATCGCGCACAATGCGATCAGCCGGGTGACGCGGCCTGTTCACATGAATATCGAGTTGCTCGGCAATGTGATTCGGCATCTGCACTGGCACATCGTGGCCCGCTATGCCGGGCTTGTGTCACGCTCGTGCAGTTGGTGCAGGTCTTCCTTCAATGACCCGGACGTGGGACCCGCGCCGCCTGACCAGCTCGTACAGCACCACTCCCGCCGCGGTCGCGACGTTCAGCGATCGCTTCTCTCCCAGCATCGGGATGCGGACGTATGCGCCGATCTGCGCGGCGATGCCGGCGCTGACGCCTTCCTTCTCGTGGCCGAATACCAGGCAGACCGGCCACTGCGGTTCCCACTCGTACAAATCCATCGCATCGGCTGACGTCTCCACAGCAACGACGTGATAGCCGCGCGCGGCTTCGGCGGCGAGCGCAGCGCTCGTGTCCTGGTGATAGTCCCAGGGCACGGTCAGCTCCGCGCCGAGCGCGGTCTTGGCGATCGCGTGCCGCTGCTTCGTCCCCTGATCGGGACGCGGCGTGATGCCGCAGAGCAGCAGCCGCTCGATCGCGCACGCGTCCGCCGTGCGGAAGAACGCGCCGGTGTTGTAGAGGCTGCGGATGTTATCGAGCGCGACGACGACAGGAAGGGACGAGCGGTGCACGCCTCATCGTAGTGCACGCCCGCATGGTCGCAGGCGCGACCGGAAAGCGGATGACGCCACCGGGTTCACGCGGTATCGTTTACGGCCTCATGTCCAGATCCTTCGTCGGCCGCCGGCTGATGTCACTCGCCCTCTGCGCCGGTGTCGTCCTCGTGCCGGTGTCCGCACGGACGCAACCCGATACGCGCTCGGCAGACGCACGGCTCCGTGCGCTCTACACCGAGGAGTGGAACTGGCGGCAGCGTGATCAGGGGCGGCGAGGCGACGAGCCTGGTGAGGCCGGGGCCAGCGACCGTCTGCCGCGTGTCGATGCCGCCTCCCAGGACGCCAGACTGGCCCATTGGACGCGCACGCTGGAGGCGCTGGACGGCATCCCGTTCGACGAGCTCTCACCCGAAGAGAAGGTGAACGCGCAGGTCCTGCGCGCCTCGACTCGCGCGCTCGTCAACGACGTGACGTTCCGCGTCCACGAAGCGCCGTTCAACGGCGACACCTTCTTCTGGACCTCGTTCACGCCACGCCAGGGGTTCGGCACCGCGGACGCGTATCGCGCCTATCTCGGACGCCTCCGCGACGTGCCACGCTACTTCGACGACCAGACCACCAACATGCGGGCCGGCCTCGCGCGCGGCTTCACCGTGCCGCGCGTGTCGGTGCTCGGACGCGACAAGACCATCGAGCCCTATGTGAAGGGCGACACGACCAATCCGCTGTACGCGCCGTTCACGCAGATGCCCGCCGTCATTCCGGCGGCCGACCAGGCGACGATGCGCGACGACGCCGCGGCGGTGATCCGGAACGTGGTCGCTCCGGCGTACGACCGGCTCCTCACGTTCATGCGCACGGAATACCTGGCCAGGGCACGTACCACCATTGGCGCGAGCGAGATGCCCGAGGGCCACGCGTACTACAAGGCGATGATCGAGAAGTTCACCACGCTCGACCTGACGGCGAAGGAGATCCACGAGATTGGCCTGAAAGAGGTGGCCCGCATCAAGGCCGAGATGGAGGAGACCAAAGGACGGGCGAACTTCACCGGGACACTGGCCGAGTTCTTCGAGTTCCTGCGCACCGATCCGCAGTTCTACGCGAAGACGCCGCGCGAGCTGCTGGCGTACGCGGCTTACGTGTCGAAGAAGGCCGACTGGAAACTCGCCGAGACCATCGGCTTTCTGCCTCGGCGGCGGCATGGCATCAGGCCGGTTCCCGACGCGATCGCGCCCATCTACACCGGCGGGAGGGGCGGCCTCGACGCCTGCCTGATGAACACCTACAACCTGCCCGCACGGCCTCTCTACACACTCGCGGCACTGACGCTGCACGAGTGCACGCCTGGGCACAGCTTTCAGGCCGCGCTCGCGCTCGAGGGTCCCGAGCGTCCGCCGTTCCGCCGCGGCACGTCGTTCTCGAGCTACGGCGAAGGCTGGGGGCTCTACACCGAGTGGCTCGGCACGGTCATGGGCATCTACGAGACGCCCTACGAGGACTTCGGCAGGTTGACGTACGAGATGTGGCGTGCCGCGCGGCTGGTCATCGATACCGGCATTCACCAGTTCGGATGGACGCGTGAGCAGGCGATGGATTACCTGCGCTCAAACGCCGCGCTCTCGGAGCACGAGATCACCACGGAGGTCGAGCGCTACATCGCCTGGCCCGGACAGGCGCTCGCCTACAAGCTCGGCGAGATCCAGATCCGCCGCCATCGCCGCGAAGCGGAGGAGAAGCTGGGCCCGAAGTTCGACCAGCGGCACTTCCACGACATGATCCTCGCGATCGGCTCAGTGCCGCTGCCCGTGCTGGAGGAGCGCGTCGCACAGTTCATCGCGGATGGCGGCGTGAATCCATCCACGACTTCCAGGCCCTAGCTATAGCTATAGCTATAGCTATAGCTAGATCCGGAAGGCCCGCGCGGGTGAAGCTGTCGATCACACGTTCATCGAATACCACGTCCCCCGTCCCGCGCCATGCCGCAGTCACGCGTGGCCAGCTTGGACCTCCATTTGTCCATCCGATTCCATCCGATCTCGGCGCGAGACGGTCGCCTGCGGCATCGGCTCACACGGTTCAGTCGCGCTTCCGCCTGGCGATGATGTCGTCGATGACGGCGACAGGGACGCCGATCTCGCGCTCCAGGCGCCCGCGGTCGCTCTGCAGCCACGCGTAGTAGTCGTCGTCGATCTCCGGCGTCCATTTCGCGCCGTAGGTCTGCGCGAGCGTGTACCGGCCCTCGCGGATGCGCTGGATGCGGAACGTGTCGGTCAAGCGAACGGACTCCGAGGCGCGGACGACACGCTCGACCAGGTGCGGGGGAATGAACAGGACGCCGCTCTCGGTGGCGAGCACGGCGTCACCAGGCAGGACCACGGCCTCGCCGATGCGGATCGGCGCGTTGATGGAGGCCAGCATCATCTCCCTGATGTAGGACGGGTGCCACGCCTTGACCCAGGCGTTGAAGCCCTCGATCTCGCGCATGCCCGCCAGGTCGCGCGCCGCCCCGAAGAACACCGGGCCGTTGCCCGAGTTCGTGTGGATGGCTTGCGCCAGGTTGTCGCCGATGAGCGTGCCGTCCTTCACCTTGCCGAAGCCGTCGGCGACGTAGACGTCGCGCTTCGCCAGCATGTAGATCGGGTACTGGTTCATGGCGCCCCGCAACCCCTGCTCGGTGGCGCTGACCTGCATGCGCTTCTCGAGGTCCGGGCTGGCCGGCAGGAAGGCGGCCGTCAGCGCGCGGCCAATCATCTTCCGATCGGGATGGATGATCTCCCAGCCGCCTTCGTACTTGTTGTGGTAGCCGGCAGACGTCACCGTGCCCCACGCCTCTTCGAGCGAGACGTAGGCCAGGCGATCGAGCAGCGCGTCGGGCACGAGCGGACGCCCGTACATGTCGCGTGCGCCCTCCCACTCCTTCGTGTCGAACGCCACACGGTCGGGGGGTATCAGTTGCACCTGCGCACGCACGGGCCATGCCGTCAGGCCGAGCAGCACGGCGGCCCCGAGCCGTCTCCTCACGAACCCGCTCAGCTCCACAGCCGATCCCACGACCGCACTTCGTTCCATTCCGGCGTCGGGTCGAAGAACCCCGTACCGGGCACGAGGCTCGCCTTGACGGCTTCGAGATCGAGCTCGAAGCCGAGGCCTGGTCCATCGGGTACGCGCGTGTAGCCCTTGTCGAAGACGCCGGAAGTGTCGCCCGCGACCATGTCGTACCACTTCTTCTCGCCGACCGAGTGGTGCTCCAGGACGCCGAAGTACTGGCTGGCCGCCGCGGCGTGCACCGACGCGTAGAAGCCGACTGGCGACCCCGCGTAGTGGTAGTTGGTCATCACGCCCTGCTCGGAGGCATAGTCGGTGTTGCGTTTGCTCTCGAGGATCCCGCCCGTCGATCCGAGGTCCGGATGCACGATGTCGACGGCGCGCTTGTCGATCAGCGGCTTGAACCCCTCGAGCGAGAAGATGTCCTCCCCCGTCTTGGTCGGCGTCGTCGTTGCGTCAGAGATCTCTTTCCAGTCGTCGACGTACATCCAGGGGATCAGGTCCTCCATGTACGCGAGCGAGTACTTCTCCATGCGGCGCGCGAGCTTGATGGCCTCGTTCTTGTCGAAGTGTCCTGTGTGGTCGATGCCGAGCTGGATCTCGTAGCCGACGTACTCCCGCATCACCGAGACGTACTCCTCCATGCGGTCGAGGCCCTTCTCGGTGATCTGGATGCGCGTGAACGGGTGATCGATCTGCCCGTAGTCGCCGCTGACGTTCGAGTACTGCGACCGGAGCGCGGGCTCGCCGACGACGGGCCCGTAGGCGCGCGTGTTGACGAGCAGGCCCTCGCCGTGGCGCAGCGCGAACTCGATCGGCAGGTCCATCTTGAGCGCGGTGTACCCGGCGTCGACGCGCGTGGCCTTCATGCGCTTGCCGAACTCGTGCGGGTCGGGGGACGCCGTCGTGTCGGCGTAGAGACGGATGCGGTCGCGGTACCGGCCGCCGAGCATCTGGTAGACGGGCACGCCGTAGGCGCGGCCTGCGAGATCCCAGAGGGCCGTCTCCACGCCCGACACGCCGCCGCCCTGACGGCCGTGATGGCCGAACTGCTTGATGATCTTGAAGATCTTCTCGACGTTGCAGGGGTTCTCGCCCAGGATGCGGCTCTTGAGCATCAGGGCGTATTGCTTCGGCCCCGCGTCGCGGACTTCGCCGTAACCGGACACGCCCTGGTTGGTGTCGATGCGGATGATCGGACACCGGAACGGGATGCCCGTGACCTCCGCGATGCGGAGGTCCGTGATCTTCAGCTCCGTCGGAGACGAGGCGCGATTGACCTGCTGGGTGAGGTACTCGATCTCCCGCTCCGTCTGCCAGGGGTCGCGTGGCGACGGAGTGCCGAGCGCGCCCAGTGTGAGGCCGCCCAGCGTGGCCGCGTTCAGGAACTGACGTCGTGACGGCTCGTGGCCGCCCTGCTTACCGGAGTCCATGGTGCGCTCGTGAATGCAGCCGCCGGCGGGATACCGAAGGTTCGTGGTTGTGGCGGGATGGTATCGCCAATCACGTCAGACGTGAACACCCTTCCGCTCCACGCAGCGTTGAACGACCGTCACTGCCAGCTGTCCTCGTCTTCCGCGTCGACAGTGGGTCGAACGATAGGGAACGCCGAAGCTACTTCCGCCTGGCCTCGACTTCGCGGCCGTTCTGCCGGAGCACGAGGTGCGTCACCTTGCCGTCGGGTCCCCAGACGAACGTGATCCGCGCCTCCATGACCTTCGGGAAGAACTCCGTTTCGGACAGCGGGAAGATCTCGATCGTGCTCTGGCCGGTGGCCTGCGTGAGCAGGCGGTCGCCGTCGCGTGTCACCGTCAGGATGAAGTTCGGTCCGAGTTGGTAACTGCCGACGTACCCGTCGTAGATGGAGGGATCGACGCGCACCGCTTCCGGCGCTGCCGTGGCATCGCCCGTCCGGGTCGACCGCTCCGGCACGTCGGTGCCGTCCGGATACATGAGCAACGCCGTCGCCCGACCGTCGGCGTTGGTCTCGAAGCCGAGGTGCGTCAGGCTGTTGTCGTAGAAGAACGCGGACGGTGAATAGGGGCGAGCCTCCGTTGGTGAACCGCCCCGCTGCGTGAACAGCTTGCCGCCGTCTGCCGACACCGTGATGCGTCCGCCCTTGCCTTCGTAGACGCCGACGTAGCGAGCCAGCACCGTCGGATCGACGCTGATTGCCGTGCGCTCGGGAAACGGTGTGCCAACGGCGATCGCGGCGAGCCGCCTCGCCAGATAGGCCGGCGGGGCCTTCGGGGCATCGCTGTTGGTCAGTACCGCGACGTAGACGCGCTCGGTTGGCAGGCTCAACGCGAAGGTCGAGAAGCCGTTGATGCCGCCGCCGTGCTCCACGGACTGGTGACCTCGCAGCTGGCGAACCTGCAGCCCATAGCCATAGCCGGTACTGGAGCCGTCCTTCAGCGTGTACGGCGTGGCCATCCGCTGCAGCGACGCGGGCTTCAGCAGGATCCCCTTCAGCAGCGCCCCATCCCACTTCGCCAGGTCGTCGACCGTGGAGACGAGCGACCCTGCCGCGTGCGGCTGCGTCATGCTCAGGAACGGGGCGTTGCGGACGACGCCGTTCTCCTGCGAGTAGCCCTGTGCTCGCCGCTTGATGATCGGCTCGTTGCTGCCGAAGAACGTGCTGGTCATGCCGAGCGGCTCGAAGATCCGCCTGGTCAGGAAACGCTCGTAGGTCTCGCCAGACGCCTTCTCGATGACGGCGCCGAGGATGACGTACGCGGAGTTGTTGTAGGCATAGCGTTCCCCGGGCGCAAACTGCATCGGCTCCTTCTTGAACCCATCGATGAGTTCCTGCAGCGGCAGATCGGCCCGGATTCTCGTCGGGAACCAGCCGGGTATGGCCGTGTAACTCTGGATCCCCGAGGTGTGCGTGAGCAGGTGTTCGACCGTGATCACGTGTCCCTGCGTCGGATACCCCGGCAGGTATTTCTCGATGGGATCGGTCAGGGCGACCCTGCCGTCCTCCACGAGCAGCATCACCGCAGCAGCCGTGAACTGCTTGGTGATCGAACCGAGGCGGAACACCGTGTCGGGCTGCAATGGCACCCCGAGTTCCATGCTCGCCATGCCGATCGCCTTGCGATAGACGACCTCGCCATCCCTGACGACGATGGCGGCGGCGCCGGGTTGATCGGCGACGAACACCGAGGTCATGACCGCGTCCAGCTGTGATGCACCGGTCGGCTGAGCGAGGACGACCGGTGCGGCTGGAGTCGACAGCGTCAGGGTCACGAGCCAGCAGGCGCTGGCCAGGGCAGGCATGGGTCGGATCATGGTGGGCTCCAGTGTCGCGCCGGGGAGCTGGACCGGCGGGATCTCGCAGTACCTACGTCGAGGGCGGTCGTTCGGTTCTCTGGCGTGTCAGAGTGCCGAATCGGCGTCCGTGATATCTAGTCAGGAGGTGCGTAAGCTTCTCCTTCTGACACTCCTCATCACCGCCGCGGTCGGGTTCGCGACGACGCAACCCGCGGCGCAGCCGCCGCACATCGTGGAGATGGCCGGGTCGCGGCACATCCTGATGCGGTGGTCCGATGGCACCGTCTCGGGCATGGGCGACAACCGCGTCGGTCAGCTTGGGCAGCCGAGGACGGCGAGCCTCACGTTCGAGGCACCAGTGCGGATCGCGCTGCCGGGCAAGGCCATTCAGGTGATGGCGTCGAACCAGACGTCGTATGCCGTGCTCGAAGACGGCACGGTGTGGGCCTGGGGCTTCGGGCGCAACGGCGAGCTCGGCGTCAGGCTCACCGGCGCGGAGCATCGTCATGTACCGGGGAAAGTGAGCGGGTTGAGCGATGTCGTCGGCATCTCCGCGAAGGAGCACGAGGCGATGGCCGTGCTTGCCGATGGCAGCGTGCGCGCGTGGGGACAACCGCCGGCCGCGATCGCGGGTGGGCGTCGCGTCGACATCGGCATTCACGCGCCGTTCGTCGTGCAGGGACTCAGCGACATCGTCCGCATCGACAGTGGGTCGCGCCATGGCCTCGCGTTGACGCGCGATGGCCGTCTCATGGCGTGGGGCCAGAACACCCTCGGGCAGTTGGGGCTCGGACGTGTGTCGAAGCTCGAAACGCCCACGGAGATCCCGTCGCTGACGAACGTGGTCTCCATGGCGCGCGTCGTCGGATCCGGTGTCGCCGTGACGGGCGATGGCCGCGTGTGGACGTGGGGGCACAACGGCCAGGCCGGTCTCGGCAACGGCGAACGCGCCGACACGATGGATCCCGGACAGCCCGACCCGAAACCGGTTGCCGGTATCACCGACGCCGTGGAGGTCAAGGTCGGCTCCGACATGGGACGCCAGATCATCGTGCGGCGTCGCAACGGCAGCCTCATCGCCTGGGGTAACACGGACTGGGGTCAGCTCGGGACGGGTGGCGTGGCGTTCCAGCCGCGGCCGACGCCGATCACGCTGGCCAACGTCGCCGGCTACTGGCCGTTCGGCATCCAGACGTTCGCGCGCACGAACGACGGCGCGATGTGGTTCTGGGGCGATGACTTCACCGGACTGGCGCTGACGGGCGTCAAGCGCAATCAACGCGCGCCCGTGCGCGTGCCGCTGGAGAAGTTCCGACCGGCGACGCAGTAGTCGCTGGCGCTCAGCGCACGGCTGCTGTCGTCTCGCGTGCCGCGTGCATCAGGTGGACGCAGCCGAGGCGAGATCCCGAGCATCATGGGCCATCGATTCTGTCTTTTCAGACGAGTCGTGGCGGCGCCGCTCGGTGCCCCGGCCAGCGTGGGCGCGTGTATACTCCGACCATGTCGCCGCGGTCTGTATCGCCCGTGGAGTCCGCACACGCGGCGGTCGTCCCGGCGGACGCCATCATCGTGCTCGAGAACGTGACATGGGCCGACTACCAGCGGCTGCTCGAGATTCGCGGTGAGCGCGCCGTGCCTCGCCTCACCTACGTCAAGGGAGTCCTGGAACTCATGACCCCGTCGCGTCCGCACGAGTCGATCAAGTCGATGATCGGACGGCTTGTCGAGGCGTGGTGCTTCGAACACGACGTGGCGATCAGCCCGTACGGATCGTGGACGCACGAGAGCAAGGACGCCGAGCGTGGGATCGAGCCGGACGAGTGCTACGTCCTCGGTGATGTCGACGACCCGGACCGCTGCGATCTGGCCATCGAGGTGGTCTGGAGCACGGGCGGCGTGAGCAAGCTCGACGCCTACCGGCCGCTCGGCGTGCAGGAGGTGTGGTTCTGGCGGAACGGCAGGATCGAGGTCTACGGCCTCCGCGACACCGGGTACGTCCAACTGCCCGGAAGCGACGTCCTGCCAGGCATCGACCTCGATCAACTCGTCCGCTTCATCGACATCAAGCCGATGACGCGAGCCGTGCGTGAGTACCGTGCGATGCTGCGCGCATCGCGCGCCTGAAGCGGCCTGGCCGCGTCTGGCTACATCGGTTTTCCGAACCAGTCGACACCTCGCCAACACCTTCGGCTCTCCGTTCAGCTTCTGCACGAGGCCACCGTCGTCTCGCGCGCCGCGCGCATCAGGTAGACGAGGTACGCGGCGCTGGTACCCACGCCTGCCATGAGCACCGTCGATGCCAGGCGGATCGACGCGACATCTTCGGCCGCAAGTCCCCACGCGAGCCACGGCACGCCGATCGTCCACAACACGAAGATGGGCCGCGCGAATCGCGCAGTGGGCAACTCGTTGGCCGCACGCACCGGCGGCTGCCCGTCGAGCGCGGCCATCGCGCGGTAGTACGCATACAGCGGCACCAGCCGGCCCTGGATGCCGACGACGATCTGCGCGATGAATCCCACGAGCCCTGCCACGCCGTAGATCCACGCGACGCGAGTCGGTTCAGGCCCGGACGCCAGGAGCGACAGCGTCACACCGAGCCCCACCGCGACGATCAGCCACACGAACGCCACGTGCGTCTGCCACGTCGACCAGTCGCGCGACGGCAACGCCGGAGGCCTGGGCACCTTCTGGCGCACGACCGCGCGCATGTGACTGATGAAGCTCGCGAGGCCGGCAACAATCAGCAACGCGCCGACGGGCAGCCACGCCGGCCACGCCAGCCACGTGACGACCAGCGCACCGAGGCCGAGTTCGATCAGGACGGCACTCATCGCCAGACGCGATCCTGTCGGCATCCTCGCGGGCAGGAACATCGGCACGAGTCGATACGCCAGACCGATCACCATCATCAGCGGCCAGCCGATCGCGGCCAGGTGCGCGTGCGCGAACGCCGCTGCACGAGGCGACAAGCCGAACCATCCGTAAGCGCGATCGAACCCGATCGCCATGCCCAATCCAGACGCGGTCGAGAAGTTCAGGAATGCGAGTGCCACGTGCAGCAGGACGGGCCACGGCGCCGTCGCGCGGCGCATGACGAGCACCGAGCGGCTGCCGAGCCAGACCACCGCCAGGACAGCGAGCAGGCCGCCCCACGCCATCGCCGCGTACTGCCCGATCCAGAAGTGCGTCACCATGCCGCTGGATCCGACGAGGAACGCGACAAACAGCAGCCAGTCGGGCCACCGCACCGGCAAGGGCATCCCCAGCGCCAGCGGCGCGACGATGTAGAAGGCGCCGAGGATGGAACCGGTGATCCAGGCAAGCGTCACCAGGTGGACGATCGCCACCATGCGCGGGTGCAGGAAGTAGCCGCCGGGCAGCGCCGGATCGAGCACCAGCACGAGAAGCGCCAGCGCCAGGCCGGCGTGCGCCCAGGCGAAGTACGCCAAGGGCAACGCCGACGAGGGCGTGAGCGCCTGCCGGTTCATGCAGGCCGTTCCCGCAGCATCACGAGCAGCATGCGCGACGGCACCGTCGCGTCCACGGCGTGCGGCACGCCCGCCGGCATCCGCACGACCATTCCGGCCGTCGCCTCGACGGGCGCACCGCCGATCGTCAGCGTGAACGAACCGTCGAGTACGACGACGAGCGCGTCGAATGGCGCCGTGTGCTCGCTGAGCGCCTCACCGGCGTCGAAGGCGAACAGCGTGACGGTGCCGCCGCCATTCTTCGCGATCACGCGGCTGGCAATGCCGTGCGGCGTGAGCGTGACGAGATCGGCGAGGGCGAAGGCGGATGCGGGATCGATGAAGTTGGGCATGACGATTCTGCCCTACTGTGCCGGCGTCCACGGCCGGCTGTCGTTGTGCTGGCGCAAGACCGCCGAGGTGCCGGCTGCGGTCACTGCTATCGAGACCGGTCCTGGGAGTATGGTAGAAGCGGTACTTCCGCACGCGGCTCCGCAAGTGTCCGCCGGGCGCTGGCGCGAAGCCATCGAGACGCACAGGAGGGGTTCGTTCGATCGACACGGTGGTCCTCGATGACGCGCACGAGCCCGAACTCGCGCGCTTCCCTGGCAGGGCGACCGGAGCGACGCGCCAGCCCAGTTGACGATCAGTTCAATCCCGAGCGGTCGCAGCGCAGGCGCAGTGTGACGCCATAGTCGAGCGTCGGGAGCGGACCGCTGCTGCACGACGCCTTCAGGGACGTCAGATCATCAGGGTACGAGGCCTGCGCATACCACTTGTGCGTCAGCCCGTAGCCGAGTTCCTTGTCGGTGTCGCGCACGTAGTGGGTCCCCTCGTTCGGTGGCAGCCACGGCGCGTCCGGTGCCAGGTTGACGAGAACGTCGTGCCGGCGTTCTCCGTCGGGATAGACAGGTTGTGGCTGCCACGGCTCGGGATGGACGTCGCTCAGGGCTTCGGGACGAGCTTGAGCAGCCTGCCGTTCTGTTCGTCGGTCAGAAGGTAGAGTGCGCCGTCAGGCCCCTGAGCCACGTCACGAATGCGGGCGTTCAGGTCCGCCAGCAAACGCTCTTCGCCGGTCACCCGTTCCCCTTCCACTGTGAGACGAACGAGAGCGCGGGACGCCAGGCCACCAATGAACAGGCTGTTGCGCCACGCAGGGAAGAGCGCGCCGGTGTAGAACGTCATGCCACCAGGTGCGATCACGGGATCCCAGTAGTAGACCGGCTGTTCCATGTTCGCCTGCTGCGTCAGGCTCTCGCCGATGGGCCGACCGTCGTACTCGATGCCGTACGTGATCGTGGGCCAGCCATAGTCCCTGCCCTTCCGCGCGATGTTGAGTTCGTCGCCGCCTCGCGGACCGTGCTCGATCGTCCACAACTCGCCCGTCGCCGGGTTGAGCGTCGCGCCTTGTACGTTGCGATGGCCGTACGACCAGATCTCCGGCCGAACGCCGTCCTTTCCGACCAAGGGGTTGTCCCCGGGAATCGAACCGTCGCGATTGATGCGCACGACCTTTCCGAGGAGGCTGTCCATCTGCTGCGCCTGCATCCGTCCCGGCAGGATCGAGCGATCGCCGAGTGTGACAAATAGCGTGTTGCCGCCGCGCTCGAACACCAGTCGACTGCCGAAATGGAGCCTCGAGCCGAGCGACGGGGCCTGCCGGAAGATGACCTGTACGTCCTCCAGGCGCGGCGCGCCGGCGCCCACCGTCAGGCGGCCACGCGCAACGGCGGTGTTGTTGGTGTCGTCGTCTCGACCTTCCGCATAGCTCCAGTAGACCAGCCCGTTGTTGGCAAACTCCGGATCGAGCGCCACACCCAGCAGCCCGCCCTGTCCTCGCGCATCCACGGCGGGTACGCCCGCCACCGGTTCCGACAGCGCACCAGTGGCCTCCACCACGCGCAGTCGTCCCGGCTTCTCTGTCACGAGAAACCGTCCATTCGGGAGGAAGGCGATGCCCCAGGGATTCTCGAGGCCACTCGCGATGGTCACGGTATCGAATGCGACGCCGGACCGGCGTTCTGGCGCGCGCGTCTGCTCGTCGAACGCCCGCTCGAGATGCGGCGCATTCTGAGGCGCCGTCTGCACGGGCGCAGTCTGCGACGCCACCGAACCGGCGCCCACAGAGACGCCAACGGCGACCGCCAGTGCGATCGACACCGACACGGCAGTCTTCGTCCTTGGGGTGAATGGTCGTTTGAATCTGTACACGACAGTCGTCTCCTCGAAACCGGTTCCGGCGCTCTGCTCGCGCCCTTTCAGGGTAGCCGTCCGCACGGCAACGGAATAGACCGTCGAATCCACATGGCGCTATGAGTGCCATTCAACAATCGACTGCCCGAAAGCCTTCCATGGACCACGACGTTCGGGGAAGCGGTCACCCGTTCCGCGGCGGGCATTCCACGGCGGGCACGAAGCGCTCCTTGCGAGCTGAACATGCTCGTGGTCGTCTCTTCAACGCAAGGTCCACGTGGCCCCGTCCTCGACGTGACGTTGTGGTAGCGTCGCTGCAGGCCCAGAACGGCGGTACCACTCGGCGCAGAGGAGATTCATCATGCAAGCTGTCCGGTTCGTCGGTGTCGGTTTCCCAGCCAGACTCGAGGACGTGCCCACGCCCGCGCCGGGTCCTGGCCAGGTCCTGATCAAGATTGGCGGTGCTGGCGTCTGCCATTCGGACCTGCACGTCATGGAGGAGGAACTGGGGTTCACGCCTCCGTTCACGCTCGGTCATGAGAATGCCGGGTGGGTGGCAGGACTTGGACAAGGCGTCACGGGGTTCAAGGAAGGCGACGCCGTGGCCGTGTACGGTCCATGGGGGTGCGGTCGCTGCCACGCGTGTCAGCTCTCGATGGAGAACTACTGCGAGAACTGGGCGCAGATGGGGACCTTCGGCGGCGGACTGGGTTCCGATGGCGGCATGGCCGAATACATGCTGGTGCCTTCGGCTCGCCTGCTGGTCGGGCTCGGAGACCTGAGTCCCGCCAGAGCCGCGCCGTTGAGTGACGCCGCACTCACGCCCTATCACGCGATCAAGCGAGCGCTGCCCGCACTCCACGCCGGCACCACCGTCGTCGTCCTCGGCGTTGGTGGGCTCGGGCACATGGCGGTACAACTGCTGCGGGTGCTTGCGCCCGTGCGCATCGTGGCCGCAGACGTGAACGACGGCCGCTTGCAGCAGGCCAAGGAACTCGGCGCAGACGACATCGTCAACAACAGCGATGTCGATGCCGCTGCGGAGCGGATTCTCCGGATCGTCGGTCCGCGTGGTGCCGGGCTCGTGCTCGATTGCGTCGGCGTGCAATCGACCATCGATCTGGGTGCCCGCGTTCTCGGGCGCAACAGCATCTGGACGATTCTCGGCTTGGGCAGTGGGCATCACGACTTCCGTCACGGCAGCACGCCGTACGGCACGACGATGAGTATTCCCTACTGGGGATCCCGCATCGAACTGATGGAAGTGATTGCGATGGCGCGCGACGGACGGATCCACGCCGAAACCATCGAATTCCCGCTGACGCAGGCGGTCGAGGTGTATCGCACGCTGAAAGAGGGTGGCATTCGAGGGCGTGCGGTGCTCGTCCCGGGTGCGTGAGCCCGGCCAGCGTTGCTGTAGCATGCGCCGCATGCAGACTCGACGAGTGTTGGGCATCGCTTCGGCGCTGGTACTCACCCTGGTTTCCGGCGCCGCCCTGCGTGCCCAGCCGGCCTCGATCTCGGCCGAACGCGTCGATCAGGACGTGCTCTGGAAGATCCGGCGCGAAGCCCACGAGCACTCGCAGATCCTGAAGACGCTGCACGTGCTGACCGACGTGTACGGGCCACGGCTCACCGGCTCGCCCAACCTGCGCGCCGCGCAGGACTGGCTCCTCCGGCAGGCGACGACGTGGGGCCTGAAGAATGCGCACCTGGAGCCCTGGAGCTTCGGGCACCCGGGGTGGGCCAACGAGAGGACGGCCGTGTTCCTGACCTCGCCCGTGAAGGACTCGCTGGTGGTGGAGCCGTTGGCGTGGACGCCGGGGACGCCAGGGACGGTCACCGCATCGGCCCTCCTCATCGAGGTACCGGCGAGCCCGACGCAGGCCGAGCTCGACGCCGCGCTCGATGCGCTCCGCGGCACGCTGAAGGGCCGTGCCGTGCTCGTCGGCCGTCCGGCATCGCCCGGCGTCGCCTTCAACCCCGTGGCCAAGCGTCGGGATGACGCCGACGTCCGCGCGCAGCTGTCGGGCTCGGGCGGCGCGTTCGGTCCGCCACGTGCCGCTGCCACGCCGCGTCCCGGCGCGCTGACGTCCATCGAGACCGACAACCAGGTCAACGCGTTCCTCGTCGCCGAGGGCGCGGCGCTGCGGCTCAACGACGCCGGCTTCGAGCACGGCCGCATCCGCGCGTTCAACAACCGGACGTTCGATGTGAGCCGCGCGGTGCCCACCATCGTCGTGCGCAACGAGGACTACGGCCGCATCGCCCGCCTGCTCGACGGCGGCCGTTCCGTCGAGCTCGAGGCCACGATCGTCAACACGGTCCACCCCGAGGGCAGCACGCAGTACACCGTGGTCGCCGAGATTCCCGGCACCGACAAGGCCCGGGAAGTGGTGCTGCTCGGTGGGCATCTCGACTCGTGGCACGCGGCGACGGGCGCCACAGACAACGCCATCGGATCCGCGGTGATGCTGGAGGCGATCCGCATCCTGCAGGCTGTGGGCGCGAAGCCGCGCCGCACCATCCGCGTGGTGCTCTGGAGCGGTGAAGAGCAGGGCCTGCTCGGCTCGCAGGCGTACGTGGCCGAGCACTACGGTTCGTTCGAGAACCCGAAGCCGGAGTTCGAGCACTTCAACGGCTACTTCAACGTCGACATGGGCACGGGCAAGGCGCGGTCACTGACGGTGTTCGGCCCTCCCGAAACGGCCGCGATTCTCGACGCCGTGACGGTGCCCTTCCGCGCGAACGGTCTGCTCGGCGCCACCACCACGCGATCGCGCGCGCGCGGCGGCTCCGACCACACGTCGTTCAACGAAGCAGGCCTCCCGGGCATCAGCGTCGGCCAGGATCCCATCGAGTACCAGTCGCACACCTGGCACACCAATCTCGACACCTACGAACGCATCATCGAGAGCGACGCCATCCAGTCGGCCGAGGCCGTGGCGGCCGCCGTGTATCATCTCGCCACTCGCGACGAGAAGCTGCCCCGGGTCACGCGCGAGACGATTCCAGCGAAGCCGGGACCGCCGGCTGGTCCCACCACCTCCGCGGCGCCGGCCACCTCCGGCACGACGTCGCGGCCGTAATCATGCGCATCACGACACGTACCCTGACGAGACTCGCCTGTTCGACCATCACCGTAGCCATCGCCGGCTTCACGCTCCTGGGTGGAAGCACCTCCGCTCAGGAGCGCGAGGACCGGACGCTGCTGCCGTGGGACCAGCTGCGGGCCATCATCAACGAAGCCTCGGGCGAGCGCGCCATGCACCACGTGCTGGAGCTGGTGCCCTACCCGCGCATCCGCTCGCGGGCCGAATACGAAGGACACTTCCGCGAGAACGAGGTCATCGCGCGCTTCGCCACCGAGTACGGGTTCGACGATGTGAAGGTCGAGTCGTTCCCGACCGCGCAGCGCTCGTGGCAAGGTTGGCAGGGCGAGCTGTGGATCACCGCACCCGAGACCCGGAAGCTGTACGACATCCACGACGTGGCCATCTCGCTCGCGCCCAACAGCGAGAACGGCGACGTCACAGCAGAGGTCGTCGACGTGGGAGTCGGCGAACGTCCAGAGGACTACGCCCACAAGGACGTGAAGGGCAAGGTGGTCCTGGGGTCGGCCACGGCCACCACGCTCCAGCGGCTCGCCGTGTTCGAGCGCGGCGCCGTGGGCGTCATCAGCTGGAACGCGCTGCGTCCGGAGTCCTACCCCGATGCCATCCTCTCGGCGAGCATCGGCGGCAACGCACCGCAGGGGCGGACGCCCGGCTTCGGCTGGATCGTCTCGCCGCGCGTGGGACGCGAACTGGCCGACACGCTCGGCAAGGGACAGTCGCTCACGGTCCGATCGATCGTCCGCGCCGAGACGTTCCCGGGCGAGCTCGAGACCGTCCACGCCACTATCAAGGGCGACGGCAGCACGGACCAGGCGGTCGTCATCTCGGCGCACCTGCACGAGGGCTACATCAAGCAGGGCGCCAACGACGATGCGTCGGGATCCGGGCTGATCCTCGAGATGGGCCGGACGTATATCCGGCTGATCAAGGAGGGCAAGCTGCCTCGGCCGCGGCGCACCGTCCACTTCCTGTGGGTGCCGGAGATCAGCGGCACGAACGCGTGGCTCGACGCCCATCCGGAAGTGGCCAGAACGCTCATCGCCGATCTGAACTTCGACATGGAAGGCCTCGGCCTCGCGCGGAGCGGGAGCCGCTGGGTGCTGCACCGCACGCCCGACACGTTCCCGACGTACCTGAACGACGTCGGCCAGAGTGTCATGGAGTGGGTCGCCGCCATCAACCAGGAACGCGTGCGCTTCCGCGACAACGGCTACCGCTTCACGCTGCCGATCCTCTCGCCCAACGGCAGCCAGGATCCCTTCTACATCAGCGTGGAGAAGCACTATGGGTCGAGCGACCACGTCGTCTACATGCAGCGGGGCGTGCCCGCGCTCATGTTCATCACATGGCCCGACATGTGGTACCACTCGTCGCAGGACACGCCAGACAAGCTCGACCCGACGCAGTTCCGTCGGGCCGCCGTCGTGGGGACCGCCTCGCTGTCGCTGCTCGCGTCGGCAGGCGACGCCACTGCGATCAAGGTCGCGGGTGAATCACTCGCGCGCGGCACCGAGCGCCTCGGCACCGCCGAACGCAAGGGGCTCGGGTATCTCGCCGACGCCACCGACGCGGCCTCGCTCCCCATTGCGTACGCGGAGGCGAAGAACGCCGTCGCGCATCAGCAGGGCGTGGAGCGCGCGGTCCTGGCGTCGGTGAAGGACCTCTTCGCCGATGCGACAGGAGGCACACGATCGCTGGCGACGCTCCTGCCGCTGGTGGATGGCCGTGCCGCGGCACTGCAGGCCGACATCACGGCGTATCACGCGCTGCGCGCGCAGCAACTCGGCGTGACGCCCGTCGAGCCCACACGCACGGCCGCCGAGGTCGAAGCGTCCCGCATCGTCGCGGCGCGCGTGCCGGGTGGCCGGATGCTGGGACGGCGCGGACGCAACCAGCCGCTGCTCGACAGCCTGCCGCCTGCCGACCGCGCGCTCGTGGCGTCGGTGGAGACGAAGCTGCCGCAGCACATGCGCGCGGAGCTCGACCTCCTGTTGCAGAAGGGCGACCGGACGGTCCTGCAGATCCGCGATTTCCTCGCGGGTGAGTTCGATCCGCTGCCGGCCGATGATCTCCTCGCCTACCTCCGTGCGATGGAGCGGATCGGCGGCGTCACGTTGACCGCGAAATAGTCCCTCGGCACCCACGTCCTCGACGTCGGCAACACGTGCCTCATGGGCGTCGGTGCGATCAAGTAGGCGTCGAGGCTCGCCGATGCCGACGTCACTCCGCGCCCCGCGCCGCGGCAGTCCGTAGCTGTAGCGACAGACCGACCGCACCGATGGATGCGGTCGTCCGCTTCCTGTTGCAGGCGGCAGTTGCCCGAGGTTCCGCAGCACGACGCGGCGCCTCCCGCGGCGACGTGCACCCTCTCACGCGCGCTCCGTTCAGGGGATGGTGGTCATGGCGTGACGCCTCCCGGTGTGGATGGCTCGTCGCGCGTGGACTCCGAGCTCATGGCTTCCCGAAGCAGAAAGGCGCGCGCCAGCAGGTCGCGCAACTCGGGGTCACCAACGAGCAGCGAGTGCAGGCGTTCGGCGGGCACGCGCAGCACCTCGCCCGCGCGAATGACGATGACCGCCCACAGGATGCGCTGTCTGCGCTGCAGATCAGGCGCCACGAAGGAGCGTCGTGCGTGATGCACGCGAACCACCCGCTGGGTGGTCGTACCGTCGTCGCCGATCGTCGCCACGGCCCCGGAGAGAACGACGTAGAGGGCGACCTCGGCATCGCCGGGCCGACACAGGACATCACCGCGGTCGATGCGGCGCCGCTGCGCCACTTTCGCGATGCGCTCCAGTTGTGCGTCGGTCAACCGCGCCTGTTCGACGACGACGTTGGGCGTTTCCGCCATGTCCTCCGGCAGGTGCGTCAGCTCGTCCCGGGGATTCCAGGCGTCCACACGGGGGGGACGTGGCGGCGCTGTCTGCGCCGCTGGTGAGGCGACCGCAGACTCGCCGGAGGTCGCCAGCAACGCGGCGGCCAGCGACTGGGCGTCGTGGGCCCCGGTGTGACGCCGCCCGTTGACGAAGTAGCTGCGAGACGCATCGACGCCGCTGGCACGAGCCGACGCGAGGTCCTCGTCGACCCTGCGCCGGTGCTGGCCTGAGCCCACCTCTCTCGCGAACCGGGGCACGTCAAGCCCCAGCGCCGTGGCGTGGTCGAGGAGATCGGCGGCGTCGAGCGGTCCTGCGTGCTGGAACAGCCGGTCGTGCATCTCCCAGAACCGGCCCTGTGCACCTGCGGCTTCGGACGCTTCGGCCGCCAGGTGCGCGTACTGCTCGGAGGGCGGGGCATGGCGAAAGACATAGCGCAGCCGGTCGCCGAATCGTTCGCTCAACTCGGCGATGGCTCCCCAGCCCTGGAACGGTGCCCGGAAGTCACCAAAGCCAACCAGGGTGAGCGGCGCGTGCGCCGGTCCGCGGAGATGGTCACGTGCGACGTCGACCGGCGGCTGCAGTGTCATCGATTCCGCCTGCACCTGTGGCACGCGGCGCGCCGCCAGCCACAGCAGCGAGAACCCCAGCACGCCCGCCAGCAGCGACGCCACGAGAATCCCGACGCGCGCCTGGTCGGCGAGCGCCGGGTCGGGGATCGCGCGCCCGACGATCAGCAGCGAGATCGTGAACCCGATGCCGGTCAGAACGGCCCCACCTGCCAGTTGCAGTCTGGTCAGGCCCGGGGGAAGCT
The DNA here is from genome assembly GCA_020845575.1 of Acidobacteriota bacterium. Lineage (NCBI taxonomy): Bacteria > Pseudomonadati > Acidobacteriota > Acidobacteriota bacterium. The sequence goes on from JADLFL010000008.1 coordinate 60,343, forward strand.
CGCCCAGCCTGAAGCCCACGGCCAGGGCGCAGCCCAGCAGGATGCCGACCGGCTTTCCCAGCACGAGCCCGGCGATGACCCCCAGCGTGACTGGGGACGCCGCGGCCGACGTCAGCGCGTCACCACCCAGCACGACGCCGGCATTCGCGACGGCGAACAACGGGACGAAGACGTAGTCGATCCACGGCCGCCACAACGCCTGCAGTCGTTCGCCCACCGGCACCGATCGCTCGATCGACAAGCGCGCCGCGTGGGCATGGCCGGGATGCGGGTGTTGCAGATACGTGTGGGTCAGCCGCCTGACCTCCGCGACCTCTTGCCGCCGGACCCGGTAGGCAGGCGTAATCAGCGCGATGGCCACGCCCAGCAGCGTGGCGTGGACGCCGCTCATGTACAACACGATCCACGATGCGACTGCAAGCACCAGATAGGGCGGCCCCCGCCACACGTTGACCCACCGCAGGCCCAGCATGAGCACCACGCCCGCCGCGGCGAGCGCCAGGTATCCGAAGTGCAGGGTGTCGGTGTAGAAGATGGCGATCGCGGCCAGCGCGCCGATATCGTCGACGACGGCGAGCGCCAGCAGAAAGACGCGCAACGGGATGGGGCAACCCCGCCCGAGGAGTGCGAGGACCCCGAGCAGGAAGGCCGTGTCGGTGGAGATCACCATGCCCCAGGCGGAGGCGGCCTCGGTGCCCCGGTTGATCAGCACATACACCAGCGCCGGCACGATCAGGCCCATGACGGCGGCCAGGATCGGCACCACCGCCCGTCGCCTGTCAGCCAATTCGCCCAGCACCAGTTCCCGCTTCACCTCCAGGCCGACGATGAAGAAGAAGAACGTCATCAGGCCGTCGTTGACCAGGTGGTGCAGACTCAGCGACAGCTCGGCACCGCCCAGGCGCACCGCGACCTCGGTGTGCCAGAACGTCGCGTAGGTGTCGCCCACGAGCGAATTCGCCCAGGCCAGGGCGGCCACGGTGCCCAGCAGCAGGAGAGCCGCAGCCATGAGCTCCGGACTCGCCAGCCTGCGCGTCATTCCTGAAACCATGATGCCGTTTTCTGGCCCAAGTGAGGGTGGTGTCAGTGCCGCGCCCGTGTGATGGCCTTGTTCATCTCTCTGAGCCACAGGACCGAACTGGCGACCGTTGCGCAGAACAACCAGTCCCAACCACTCAAGGCGGTCGTGCCGAACGCGCGTTGAAGGAACGGCAGGTACACGACGCAGCACTGAAGCGCCAGAGACACGCCAAGGGCGGCCCACAGCCAGCCGTTGGTCAAGAGGTGCACGAACGCGCTCTGTTGGTCGGATCGAGCGTTCACCACGTTGACCACCTGAAAGAGCATGAGCGTCGTGAACGCCATCGTCTGGCCGTACCGCAGATCGCCGGCACCGTCGATGAGCCCCCCGGGCATCGAGGCATCGAGGACCGTCAGCGTGCCCACGGCCATGATGATGCCGACAAAGACGATGCCGCGCCACATGCGTGCGGTGATCACCGGCTCGCCCGCTGGACGAGGGGGCTGGTGCATCAGCCCGTCATCGGGCGGATCGACGCCCAGTGCCAGCGCCGGCAGCCCGTCGGTCACCAGGTTGATCCAGAGGATCTGCGTCGCCAGGAGCGGGAGCACGACGGCGCCAGGCGTCGTTTCCAGCCCGATCTGTTTCGCCAGCAGTACCCCGAAGAACATCGTGAGGACTTCTCCGATGTTGGAGGACAGCAGGTAGCGCAGGAACTTGCGGATGTTGGCGAAGATGGCCCGGCCCTCTTCGACCGCCGCGACGATCGTGGCGAAGTTGTCGTCGGCCAGCACGATGTCCGCCGCTTCCTTGGACACGTCGGTGCCGGTGATACCCATCGCGATGCCGATGTCGGCTCTCTTCAACGCGGGTGCGTCGTTGACCCCGTCACCCGTCATCGCGACCACCGCACCCGTCCGGCGGAGCGCCTCGACGATGCGCAGCTTGTGTTCCGGGTTCACGCGCGCATACACCGAGATGTTCGCGAGACGCGGTCCGACGTCGGTCGACAGCGCGTCGAGTTCAGCGCCGGTCATGGCGCCATCGTCGTTGGCGATGCCGAGCGCTCTCGCAATGACGGCCGCCGTGCGGGGATGGTCCCCCGTAATCATCAGGGCGCGAATGCCAGCACTCTTCGCGCGCGCGACGGCCTGCTTCGCTTCGGCGCGTGGCGGGTCGATGATGCCGATGAGGCCGGCAAAGGCCAGGTTCTGCTCGAGCCGTTCATCCGGATGCCCCTCGTGTGCCGCCAGCGCGTCCGGGGGAAGCCAGCGACCCGCGACACCCAGCGTGCGCAGGGCTTGTCCGGCGAGTGCGTCGTTGGTCTCCGCGATCTGCTGCCGGCGTTCGTGCGACAGTGCTCGCGGCGTCTCGCCGACCACCTCATGCGAGCATCGCGCCAGCAGGACGTCCGGCGCGCCCTTGGTCAGCACGAGGCCGCGATGGGGTTGGTCGGTCTCGCGGTGCAGCGTGCTCATCAGCTTTCGCTCGGAGGAGAACGGCACCTCGCCGACGCGTGGCAGGCGCTCCTCGAGTCCTTCGAGGCCGGCCTTGCGCGCGGCGACGAGCAGCGCGCCTTCCGTGGGATCCCCCTGCACCGTCCATCGTCCCTCATGCTCCTGGAGCGTCGCGTTGTTGGCGCGATCGGCGACGGCGAGGGCGCGTTCGAGCTCGACGCGAAGTGGCCCGTCCACGGGTCCACCTCCGTCGCGGCGGACGTCACCGGACGGCTCGTAGCCAGAGCCGTCGAAGGTGACGCGCCCGCTGGCGGTCACCACGACCGTCACCGTCATCTCGTTCTTCGTGAGCGTGCCCGTCTTGTCGGACGCGATGACGCTGGCCGAGCCGAGCGTCTCGACCGCCGACAGGTGGCGCACGATGGCGTTGCGCCTGGCCATGCGCTGCACGCCCATCGACAGCACCGCCGTGACGACAGCGGGCAGGCCTTCGGGTACGGCGGCCACCGCCAACGCGACGCCGAGAATGAGCACATCGAACAGGCCCGCTGCGCTTCGCACATCTTCGACGATCACGATGGTCACGATCATGATCACCGCGATCGCAACCACCACTGCGCCAAGGAGCTTTCCGGTTCGGTCGAGCTCTCGCTGCAGCGGGGTGGGGTCATCGGGCGTGTGTGTCAGCAACCCCGCGATGCGCCCCATCTCCGTGTGCATGCCGGTGGCGGTCACGACGGCCGTGCCATGACCGTAGGTCGCGGCGGTGCCGCTGAACACCATGTTGTCGCGGTCCCCGAGTGGTACCTCGTCGGCAATCGGCGCGGGATCCTTGGTGACCGGCAGGCTCTCGCCGGTCAGCGCGGCTTCGGCCGTCTGCAGCGCGGCTGACTCGATCAGACGCGCGTCGGCGGCGATCGTGTCTCCTTCCTCGATCAGCATGAGGTCGCCTGGCACGAGGTCGGCGGCCGGGATGCTCCGGCGCGCTCCGTCTCGGATGACGGTGGCATCCGCTGCCGACATCGCCCGAAGCGCGGCCACGGCCGCCTCGGCGCGCGACTCCTGGATGTAGCCCATCGTCGCGTTCAGCAGAACGACGGCGAAGATGGCGAGCGCCTCGTACGGGAGTGCCGCATCACGCTCGTAGGCCCACAGACCCGCCGAGATCGCGGTGGCCACAAGCAGCAGGATGACGAGCACATCCTGGAACTGCGCGACAAACCGTCGCCATCGAGGCGCGGGCGCGTCGACCGCGAGCTCGTTCTTCCCGTAGCGATCGAGGCGACGTCTCGCGTCGGCATCGCCGAGCCCCAGCCGAGTGTCTGTTCCGAGCGCAGCGACGACCTCGTCGATGCGTCGGCGGTACGCCTGGCTCGGGTTCGACCCTTCGCTTTCGGTGGGCGGCATCAGAGGCTCCTTCACGTGGTCGGCCGCCACACTGCCGCAGCGCGCCGCTGACGATCCTGTCCGGCAGGCAGGACTTCGTGGCCATCGCCGCGACCGACAGCGCTCATCAGTGCCTTTGCCCTACTGACGTGGCGGAAGACGTGGAAGTCGTGGCAGACCGCCTCCGACGTGAGCGGCGCGGGACCAAGCCGCGCGCGCGATCGACTACGCGTGGCCGGCCGGAGGCGCGGCAACTGGTGGCCGAGCACGTCGGACACCGGCAGAATCATGTCGGGGTCGGGCATCAATCAGTGAACCGTTCCTGCAGCCATGCCGGACGAACTTGTCGAGCCGTGTGCCAGATATCCGGCCGGAGAGGAGTTCGCCACCAGAGATCGCCAGATACACCGCCAGTAGTGCATCGTACTCGCGACGGACCCGGCATGCGACGCAACATTCATCCGTCGACGCCAATGGCATCGGGCCATCGTTGCACCCGACCACGCGCCTCAGCGGTTCAGCAGCTTCATCCCGGCGGATCGTGATGATCGCCGATGGCCGGAGTGATCGCCTCGAGTCGGGACATCTGCCCGGCGGTGAGCTGCAGCGCACCAGCCGCCCTCGACACCTGGCAGATCATCGCGCGCCGGCGCGACGCCACCCGCGCGTCGCCCGTCCTGCCACACGCACGTCCCGGCGGCAGCACGAGCGAGGCGTGCCGGCATCCCCTCGTCGCCGAACGTCGGTGCCGGCAGACACGGCACGTCGGGCGCCCGGCCCGCGGTACCACAGCCTCCACCCACCCGGCGCCGCTGGTCCTGCTGGGTCTCAGGGCACGTCGCCAGCTCGTGTCAATCCGCTTCGTGAACAATCCGGGATTGATCCGGGATCAATCTTCGGCGGCGGCTTCGAGGGTCCGGAACATGACATGAGCATCGACGAAGCCTCGTTGAGCGTGATGAAACGCGCTGGGCAACGTGCCGACAATGTGAAAGCCAAGCTGCTGCCAGAGGCGCACGGCTGGCTCGTTCGTGGCGACCACGAAGTTGAATTGCATGGCGCGGAAACCGAGCCGGCGAGCTTCGGCGAGGCAGTGCTCGCCCATACGTCGGCCGGTGCCGAGACCGCGAGCGGACGGCGAAACCATGAACGCAGCGTTGGCGACATGACTGCCACGCGCTGGCTGATTGGCCTTGAGGATGTAGGTGCCGACGACGCGTCCGTCGCTCTCGGCCACGTAGGTGTGGGTGCCGGCGCGGAACCAGTACGCCAACGCCTCCTCGCGGGGCATGTCCGGGGCAAAGACGTAGGTATCGCCGGGAGCGATGACCGCGCGGAAAATGCCCCAGATGGCATCCTCATCTGCCTTATCGGCTTGGCGTATGTTCATGAGCACGCGCGGAGCACTATCAACGACCCGGGCTCGGCGACCCGGCTTCTCCGCGCCTCGGTCCTTTCGATCCTTTGGCGGTCAGGCGTTGCGGTCATTGCGAGTTGAGGCGCCAGAAGCAAGGTCGCTGGCAGCAACGACCAGCTCGGTGGTAGCCGTGGCATCTCGAGTTGATTCAGTCATTGGCGGTCGTTCTCAGAATGCGACGCCCAACGCCCGGTAGTGTATCCCGCGAACAAGCGTCGCTGTTCGATGGGTGCGGCGCAGCGTGACCGCGGGATACACCGCCGTTGATCTGCGGCGCCGGGAACTGCACGTCGTCGCCGACCATCACGCGCGTGTGGCCGGCCTGCGGCTTCGTCATCACGGGAGGCAGCGGGCGGGAGACATGGGTCGCCCCGGGAGTGCAAGGACGCACGGACTCCGCTGCGCACTGGCCTTCAGAGATGGTTCCGGAAGAACGGCGTGATCTTGCCGAGCACTGCGTCACGGCCGGCGCCGTCATACAGGTCCATGTGCGAAGCCCCGTCGACGAGGAACAGCTCCTTTTCGTGTGCCGGGTGCCCTGGCGTGGAGCTCCTGGTCCGCCGCCGCGGAAGCGCCGGCAATGCAACAGGGCCAGGCCTGTTGGCGCTACCTGGGCACGCGAGCCCTCGCCCTGCAGCGGCGCGAGCGTTGTCCGATTGAATGAAGAAGAACGATGCACGCCGATGACTCCGACAGGACGAACGCGTGGAGCACCCGTAGATCGAAAGCTCGGTCGACACGCGGAGCCTCTCTCGCACGGTTGCCATTCGACGCCGGCATCGCGGTGGCTGCCGTGAACTCGACACACCTCGCCCCTGGGGTTCGCTGATGACCGTGCAGATCGTCGAACCCCTCGTCACTGGCACTGAGAGGCTCACGAAGCCCGGCGCCGCGCTTCCCGAGAAGGGCCCGGGGATGCGGCACGTCGGCATCGATCTCCGAACCGCCAGTTGCGCCAGTCGCGCATGCGGTCACGCTGTGCGCCTCTACCAGGGCCAGGCGCTTTTCATGCACCCCCTTGGGGCGTGCCTGGTTCGCTGTCTCGTGCTGACGTTCTGCCTCCTGTCTGCCACGGCGACGGCCGCCGAACGCTACGTTCGTGCCGGAGCGACGGGGAGCGGAAGTGGCGCCGACTGGACCAACGCGTGCCCTGGCTTCACGGGCACCTGCGCCGTCGGCAATCTCGCGCGCGGAGACACCTATTACATCGCCGACGGCAGCTATGGCTCGATGACGCTCGCTCGCGCGACCTCTGGCACAGCCGCCATCACCTTCAGGAAAGCGACCGCGTCCGACCATGGGACCGATGTCGGTTGGAGTTCTGCCTACGGTGACGGACAGGCGAGCTTCGGCACCATTTTCGCGGTGACCGACTACTGGACGTTCGACGGCCAGGTACGCGACGAGAACAACTGGTCCGACACCGGCGCGTACGGCTTTCGCCTGAGCGAGGTTGTCGCCAACACGATCAACCATGGCACCGGGTCCAGCCACATGACCTTTCGTTATGTGGATGTCGGTGGTCCGGCCAGCACGTCTTACAACGCCGGCAACCCCGACCACGGGTTCTATCTCGGCGGGTTCGGGTCCGTGTTGTCGCACTGGGTGATTACACGCAGCCACGTCCACAACGTGAACCGGATACCATTCCAGCTGGCTGGCGCGTCGAACATCGTCATTGAATACAGTTGGATCGGGCCGAATTGGAACAAGGAAACGATTCGCGGCCAGGTGCGGGCATCCGATATCGTCATCCGCTACAACGTGCTCAAGAACGGCTGTCAGAACGGGCCGGCACGCGAGGGCTGCACGGCGGACATCGGCATGTGGGACGGCGGCAACGGCGCCTTCGACGGCAGCCAGATCTACGGCAATCTCATATGGCGTACGGCTGTCGACGCCGTCAGCGACGGCGTGATCTTCATCGGCGGTGATGGAGGGCTGACAGCCGCCGGTTCGCCCGCCAACAACGTGGTCGTCTACAACAACACCATCGTCAGTGCCGCCGCATCGGGGAACCACACGATCCGCTTCCCGGGAGCGCGCACAGGCACGGTGGCATCCAACAACATCTGGTATCTCTCCGGCGGGGCGTTCGCGGGCTGCACGGCGAACGTCTGTGACAACAACTCCGTCTACACTTCGTCCCCGCCGTTCGTGAACCCGGGAGGTGGCGACTTCCGACTGACCGGCCCCGTGGCTGGCGCCACGCTGGGCCACCCGTACGATCGGGACATGACCGGCGCCCTTCGGGGCGGCGACGGCGCGTGGGATCGCGGGGCGTTCGAGTTCGGCGGCGCGACACCTCCATCGCCGACGTCGCCTTCGCCGCCAACGAACCTCCGGATAGTCAACCCCTGACCTGGAGCGTGCGCGTGAAGAAGGGGCTCTGAAGCGCACCGACTTTCTCGGAGACCTCCTTTTCCTGGGAGGATGGGGTCGATGGGACGTCCAAGTCAGTTTTCACCGGAGGTGCGTGAGCGCGCCGTCCGTATGGTCGAAGAGCACCGCGAGGCCCACACCTCGGAGTGGGCAGTGCTGCGGTCGATCGCGCCGAAACTCGGATGTACGGCGGAGACGCTGCGCAAGTGGGTGCGGCAGGCCCAGCGGGACACGGGGCATCGCCAGGGCCTGACGACGAGCGAGCGGGAGCGGCTCAAGGCGTTGGAGCGGGAGGTGCGCGAGCTGAAGCGGGCCAACGAGATCCTACGCAAGGCGTCCGCGTATTCCGCCCAGGCGGAGCTCGACCGCCGGAGCACGTAGCCACGATGGTGTCGTTCATCGACGCGCATCGGGCGCAGTACGGGGTCGAGTCGATCTGCACGCTGCTGGCGATCGCCCCGTCCACCTATCACCGCCACCGCCGGCAGGCCGCCGACCCGACCCGGCGCTCTGCGCGTGCGCGACGCGATGACACGCTACGTGTCGAGATCCAGCGCGTCTACGACGAGCACCACCACACCGCTCCACACTCCAACTAACTCATTACGTCGATGTAGCAGTGGATCTGGAAGCGGCAGTAGGCGCAGATGCCCATCCAGCCGGCACGGCCACAGTGCTCTTGCCATGTCCACGCCGGACTCTGGAAGTAGATCCACTCGAGTTGCTCCGCGGTCCTGCCGCACCCGTGGCAACCGTCGAGCTGGGACTTGTCCTCCGGCGGCCCGCTGTGCCCATCGGTTTCACCTCCGAAGGACGATGGGCGGCTCGTGCAACCACGACAGGCCTCGACGTCTTCCCAGGGGAAGAAGCCTTCTTCTCGCCGCTTCTCCAGCCGGATGCGCGCGAACTCGGACAGCAACGTGTCTACATCGGTCCACGGCCACGGCTGTGCCTCGAGCCAGGTCATGAACTGATGCATCTCTCTCTGCTTGTACAGCACCGCCAGCAGCCCAGCCGCGTGGTCGTCATCGAGCACTGGCGGAAGGAGATCGAGAAGCCGCGCCCTGTGCGGCTTGAACCAGCCGTCGGTCATGAACAGCACACCGCCACGACGGTTGCTGAGGAAGACGAGCCAGTCGATGGCTGCCTCGCGCGTGATTCCTGCACGAATGGGGTGTCGTCGAGGAGGACTCATCTCAGGCCCAACGACGGCAGATGAAGTACCGCGAACCTGTCGCCGCAAAGCGCTCCGACACGTCTGCGATCCGTTCGAGTCCACATGAAGCGAGCGTGCTCAGCACGATATCGGCGGGCCAGTAGCGGATCGAAAAGCGGTCACGCACATCATGTTCGGTAGTGTCCCGTCAAGTGGTGGAAATTGATCGGCGTCGTTCGTGAGCGTGTGCCCGGCTACGCGAGCGTCTGCATGCTCTCCTGCGCGGTGGTCGACAGTGCGGCCGCTGTGGGCTGCGACATCGACTCGGCGCTGAAGTAGCGGCGTTCAGCGACGGCCCATTCGTCGTCCTGCTCGAGTAGGACGGCGCCGACCAGGCGGATGACGGCCGCCGGGTTGGGAAAGATGCCGACGACCTGCGACCGCCGCGTGATCTCCGTGTTGAGCCGCTCCAGCGGATTCGTGCTGTGCAGCTGTCGCTGATGCTCAAGCGGCAGGTGCCGATACGCCAGCACGTCCTCCGCCGCGTCTTCGAGCAGCGCCGCCGCCTTGGTGAAGCGCGTCCGCAATCCCTCCGCCACCTTCCGCAGTTGCGCGAGTGCCGACGCATGATCCGGCTGCGCAAAGATGGTCCGCCCGATCGCCGCAATCGCCTCGCGGGCGCCATGCGGCACGGTGGCGAGCAGGTTGCGCATGAAGTGCACGCGACAGCGCTGCCAGGTGGTGCCGCTCAGCACCGTGCTGATCGCGTGCCTGAGTCCCTCGTGCGCGTCCGAGATCACCAGGCGCACGCCCTTGAGGCCCCGCTTCACGAGACTGCGCAGAAACGCGGTCCAGAAGGCCTTCTCCTCGGACGGGCCGACATCGAGCCCGAGCACCTGGCGCTCGCCGTCGCTGGTCACGCCGACGGCGACGACGGTGGCCTGGCTGATCACACGGCCGTCCACGCGCACCTTGTGGTACGTCGCGTCCAGCCACACGTAGCGATACTCGCCCGTGAGGGGCCGTGTGCGAAACGCGGCGACCGTGGTATCGAGCTCGGCGCAAATGCGCGACACGTCCGACTTGGAGATCCCGTCGACGCCCAGCGCTTTGACCAGGTCGTCGACCTTGTGCGTCGAGACGCCGTGCACGTAGGCCTCCTGCACGACGGCCAGCAAGGCGTGCTCGGCGCGGCGGCGCGGCTGCAGCAGCGACGGGAAGTTGATGTGAATCGTACCGGGAATCTCGGAGGGCGAGTTAATTGAGTCAGGCCACGGCGGCCTGCTCATAGTACTGCGCTTCGTACTCCGCGGGCGGCACGTACCCGATTGGCTCAAGCAGCCGCCGCGTATTGAACCAATCGACCCACGTCAGCGTGGCGATCTCCACGCCGTCCAGATGCCGCCACGGTCCCAGTCGCTGAATCACCTCCGTCTTGAAGAGCCCGATCACGGATTCGGCCAGGGCGTTGTCGTACGCGTCGCCGCGACTACCCACGGACGGAGCGATGCCCTCATCCGCCAGGCGATCCGTGTACCGCATCGAGAGATATTGCGAACCGTGATCGCTGTGGTGCACGAGGCCGGCCGGCGGCGCGCCGCCGCGAGCGCAGATCGCCTGCTCCAGCGCGTCCAACACGAAGTCCGTGCGCATCGACGACGACACGCGCCAGCCCACGATCCGTCGCGCGAACACATCGATGACAAACGCGACGTACACAAACCCAGCCCAGGTCGCCACGTAGGTGAAGTCCGCGACCCAGAGCTGGTTCGGTCGCGTGGCCTCGAACGTGCGGTCGACCAGGTCGGTGGGACGATCAAGAGCGGGCTGAGACTGGGTCGTGACCTTCCATGCCCGGCCCCGTACCACGCCAGCCAACCCCATCTCGCGCATGAGGCGCTCGACCGTGCAGCGGGCCACGTTGTGGCCCTCCCGGACCAACTGCCGCCAGACCTTCCGCGGCCCATAGACGCCGAAGGTATCCGCGTGCACCCGCTGAATCGCGAGACGGAGCTCGGCATCGCGCTTCGCGCGAGCCGAGCGTTTCGTCGCGTCCCGCTGCTGCGCATGGACTCGGAAGTACGTCGACGGGGCGATCGGCAACACGCGGCAGATCGGCTCGACCCCATACGTCGCACGGTGTCCGTCGATGAAGCGGATCATTTCTTCGGTCGGCGGTCGAGCTCCGCCTGGGCGAAAAACGCCGACGCCTTCCGCAGGATCTCATTGGCACGCGTCAGCTCGCGGTTGTCACGCTCCAACTGCGTGAGCCGCTGGCGCTCATCCGTCGTCAGGCCGCCACGCTGCCCGCGGTCGCGTTCAGCCTGGCGGACCCAATTCCGCAGGGTCTCGGCCGTGCAACCGAACTTGCTGGCGATCGAGGTGATCGCCGCCCACTGCGACGGATGCTCCGGACCATGTTCGCGAACCATGTGGACGGCTCGCTCTCTGACTTCAGGGGAATACTTCCTCGGTCTTGCCATGGGCTAATCCTCTCAAGGAATCAGCCCTCCGAAAAACCCGGGACGGTTCACTATGGATAGCCATCGTCACCGGCCGCCAGATTCTTCAGCGGATGATGCATCCATTTGGCGCCAGTATCGGGTCCTTGAGCAACCCCACCGCGGGTACCATTTCGCTCCCGTGGTGCGGCGCGCGCACTACCCCCCAGAGGTACAACTCTTCGAGGTCGGCTGCCGCGCTCCGGGCGATCTCAACCCGGTATGCCATGCTTGCGTCGCGGCCGGGTGAAGACTTGCTTCGCCGGTCTCGTACGGCCAGCCTTCACGTCGGCCAGGCCACGCTGAATCCCCTCGATCGCTTCGATCCGATCGAGCAGCCCCTGATACGCCTCGGCGGCCTGGACCACGAGCTCGGCCTTCCCATTGATGGTCAGAACCATCGGATTGCCCGTCTTGCGGATGCGCTCCAGCAGGTCAACGGTGTTGCGCTTGAAGTCACTGAGCGACCGGATGTCGTTGGCAAGGTCCAGCATCATGTCCTCATCTGATTCGCACTGAATCTGATGCTCTCACGGAGCCCACGGCTTGAGCAAGACAGCACGGTGACCAGACAGAGCGTCCACCACCACCCGAAGCGCTCCGACAACGTCCGGCGATCAATTGCAGCGCCCCAGCGAACGCCCCATAGTCGCTGCATGACGAGGAGGTGACGCATGTTGGATCGCTACGACCCGCGCGACGATGAGCGCGATGACCGAGATCGGGGCCGCGACCTCGATCGCGGCGGCCGCGGCGGTGGCGACGCGCCTGACCGTCGAGACCGCGAGGCTCGCGACCCCTTCATTCGCGACCTCAACCTGCCGGATGGTCGCGAACGGGAACGCGTCCGCGACCGCGATCGCGTCTACGACATCGACGGCTCCGAGGCCCGCATGCTGGCGACGGTCGGCTCGTTCCGTGTTGTCGCCGAACACGACCTGACGGCGCTGCGCGACGATGCCCGGAAGCCGCATCAGAGCATGCGTCACCTCGAAGACTCGGGGCTGATTCGACGGTCGCCACTCGACGCCAACGACCGCGCCGTCGTCCTTACCGACCGTGGCCGTGATCTGCTCGAAGCCAACCGATCGATCCCGCGCGACGAGCGAACGCATGACCGGCAGGAGTTCTACGCCGGTCTCAGGAAGCCGCCCGAGTTGACCCATGACGTGAAGGTCTACCGCGCCTACGAGCGCGCCGAGGAACGCATTCGCGACCGTGGTGGGCACGTCAGGCGCGTCGTCCTCGACTACGAGATGAAGCGTGACTACCAGCGGTTCCTGCACGAGCGCAATCGCGGCAAGCGGGACTGCGACGGACGCCCCGACCGGGATGCCGAGGAGATCGTGCGATGGGCGCAGGAACGCAACCGTCCGTACGAGCAGGACGGGCACGTGCACTTCCCTGACGCGCGCGTCGAGTACGAAGACCGCGACGGGCTCGATCGCTTCGAAGACCTGGAGATCGTGACGCCGCACTATCGCGGCGCTCATGCGGCTGGCGCTGCGAAGTCCGGCTTCAGTTGCTACGCGTCGAGCGGATCCAGTGTCGGCGGGCGCGGTGGCAGTGGTGGCCGGAGCCCCCGGCTCGCCGAAGAGTTCGTATGAGCACGCTCCCGCTCGAACCGACACCGCTCCCTCCGGCGCCCAGGTACTGGTCTCTCGAAGAGACGAACGCGGAGCGCCTGCACGCGATTGCCGCGTTCGGTTTCACGGAGCGTCAGTCCCGCTTCCTTCTGGAGGTCCTGCTGCACGCCGGCGTCTTCCTCGAACGGCAGTACTGCCAGTTCGCCGGCATCGCCCACGGGCAGAAGAGCACGAACTTCATCCGCACTCTCGTCGGTCGCCGCCTCGCAACGCCGGTGACGCCGGGCAAGCTGCATCGAGGCCGGATGTTCCACGTCCACTACAAGCCACTGTGGACCGCCATCCGCGAGCCCGACAGCCGCTTCCGGAAGCGCGCCGCACCAGGGCGCCTCATCGAGCGCGTGATGCTGCTCGATGCGGTCCTCGATGACCGTTCGATGATCTGGCTGGCGTCCGCGGTGGATAAGCGACACCACTTCCAGGATCACCTCCGCGATCGGTTCGAGCTGATCGACATGCCGCAGCTGCGATTCGGCGACGGCGCGTCACGGATCTATCGCCACTTCCCGGACAAGCTTCCCATCGGCGACGACCGCGAGCGCAGCGACCATCACGTCTTCATGTACCTCGTGACGACGCCCGTCCCGTGGGACTTCAGGCTGTTCCTTCTGCGGCACATCCCACTACTGCGTCAGCTGAGCCGCTGGACCATCCGGCTGCTATTGCCGAAGCCCCTCGTCCGAGCGCGCCAGAGCTACCTGCACGCGGCGCGTGAGCACCTGGTGGGAGCCGCCAGGGGTCGGAACGTCTCCATGATCGAGGAGATGTTCCAGCAGCGGCGACGGCTTGCCGAGCCGAACCCGGAGCCGCCGTACGCCCGGTACCAGGAGGACGTCCGCCTGACATCAGCGCCGCGGTTCCGCGCCCTGTATCACCAGTGGCTTGCCGATCCCGAGCGGACGCTCCGGTTCGCGGATTCCAACGTCCTTTCCGACGCGCTGGAACGCGGATTGGGCCACGTCGAGTGCGTCGAGCTCTCGCGCCAGTACCTGCATCTCTCCCCCTTGGTCGACGTCGCCTGACGCGGCCGGGGATACGCCGTACACCTCCTTTCCGATGGCAGAAGTATGCGAAGACGGCATAGTATTGCCGGCCGTCCAATCACCGTGCGCCGGAGCGCTTCCACTGCGCCCGCTGTCGACACATCCTCGCGTGCGATGCCGCCGCCAAGACGGAATAGTCGAGGACAACCCCTGGGGACCACCTCGATTTCGCAGGTCGTCCCCTTCGCGCGATTCTGCCTACCCCTGCGGAACTGACCACCGGCGATGACCGCTGCCTGACGTCGGCCGGGATAACCGCCTGTGCGCTCGCCGCTTCGCCGCGATGAACCTCCGACGCTGCCCCTGGGCGGCGCTCTATGCCGCCCTCCTGCCGGTGCGCGGACAAGCGCCAATACAGGAAACCATGGCGTGAGGCGACCCCGGCTGGCGCCCTGCATTTCGTCCCACGCGAGTCCGGAGGGGTCGCTCACGCCATGGCTGCCGGTGCCCGTGTCGATGCCGCTGTGGGCGTCGATCGTGACCGGGCGCGCCGCTGCTTGCTACCGCAGATGTCGCACCGGGTATTGGTAAGGTTGCCCGCACGGTTCGTGGCTCGATCGTGCGGGAAGGACGTGCTCGGTCGTTGGCCCGGAGATTCGACGCAACCGGGGCCGCCAGCCATCACGCATTCGAGTCTCGATCTGTGCTCGGCGCCGTCAAGGCGCGTCGCTTCGCTCTGCCCGCCTGAAATGTGTGCGGCTGCGGCCTTGACCGCGCCTGCGCGCAGATGGTGTCTTGGCAGTTGCGTGATGGCCAGCGACTACCGTTGTTACCAGGGCGGCGTCGTCCGCACGCGGACGCGTACTGTCGACTGTTGACGCTCCGCGATCGCGATGAACGGCGACTGGACATCCACGGTGGACGCGCGAAGGGCATCGATGATGTCGAGCACGAACGCTGCGAAGATGTGACCTGGGCGGAGATACACGATCCCGACGAATGACGTCCCGGTCCGGATCGCGGAGCGGCCGAAGGCAACATCATGCGTGACCACGACGCGCCCGAGACGAGTTGCGGTTTCGAGCACGTCGGCATCAGGTCGGCCGACCAGCGCCTCGTCCCACACCGACCGCACGTCGTGGCCACGAGAGCGAAGGCCACTGACGACATCCGGCGCGATGTTCTCGTCTGCGAGGAGCGGGAAGTCCAGCGGTTTCACGCGGTAATCCGCAGGTCCCACGTCCGATCACCGCGCAGCGCGTTCGCGGCGTAGCGAAACGCCGCGGAGAGCCCCTCGGCCGTGAGTTGCGGATACTGCGCAAGGATCTGCTCGGACGTGGCCCCGCTGGCGGCCAGTTCCAGCAGGAACTCGACGCTCAGACGCGTGCCTCGAACGCAAGGCTTACCGTCGAGAATCTGCGGGTGGGCAACGATGAGGTCTTCGGCCATGTGGCGTGTCCTTGTCGGTCCATTCTACGGTGGGAAGGGATCGGCTCCAACCCGAGGCGCTGCCTCCAGGCCTGCGGCTGTCCATGGGCGAATCTTCCCCATTGACCGCGCGCCGCGCCAGGCGTAGGCTGTCCTCATCGTCCGGGCCCTACTGCACACCTCCCGCGCGAGTGACACTCCGCGCGGGTTGCTGATGGACGGCAGCCTCAGGGCTCCCGCCAGCAGCACACTCCTTCACTAGCACGGTTGCCACTCCGGCGCGCACGTGAGTGCCGTGGCTCGGAGATCCGCTACCGTATGCGACCCGCTCCATCGGTGCGTCGCGGCGGTACCGAAAGCCCGGTCGTTGGCTGGCGATTCGAGGAGGCAGTACGCCAGCGCACCGCACGGCTTTGACACGCGTGGCTTCCAGCCGCGCACACTGCGCAGGCGCGTTGCCTCCGCAGACGCTGTTCGGCACAACCGCCAGCATCTCGCGCAACTGCCAACGACGCGACGGGCTGACAGCCCCTCGCGTTCGAGCGCGCCATCCGTGGACGTTCGGCAACAGCTTGCGAGGTGCACCATGAGGACATGGCTGACGGTCGGCGAAGGCGCCGACTACGCGAATGTGAGTCGGGACACGATCTACACCGCGTGCGAGCGGAAGGAACTCCGGCACGTGCGAATCAGCGGCCGCCGCACGATCCGGCTGCGGCCAATCTGGATCGATGCCTGGATGGAACAGCACGCACGCGAACCGAGAGGCGCTCGGCCGGCGACGAGCGTGCAGGACGGAGCGGCGTCATGAACGTCCAGACGATTCGTTACGCAACACGCGCGTTGACCGAGCGCGAGGTCTCCGAGCTGCTCGGCCTGTCGGTCGCCACGCTGCGCGCCTGGCGGCATCGTGGTCAGGGCCCACGGTTCCTGCGCCTCGGCCGCGCCGTGCGCTACCTGCCGGCTGACCTCGAGGACTTCGTGCGCGCCAGCGCCGTTGACGCCACCGTGGCACTCTCGCACGATCGACGGTTCGGCACCGAGGAGCTCCAGTCATGAGCCTGTGGAAGCGCGGACGCCAGTACTGGGCGGACTTCACGGTCGATGGTCGCCGCTACCGCAAGCGCCTCGATACGACGAACCTGCAGGACGCGAAGCGCAAGGAGCGCCAGCTCATCGAGGACGCCGGCCACGGCGCAGTCCCGACACATGCGCAGGGGCCAAAGCGGCTGTTCGAGGCCGTCGACGCCTACATCGAGGGGAAGCGCCTGCACTGCTCGCCGCGGACGATCGAGTTCGAGGAAGAGCGGCTCATCTCGCTGAAGCGCTACTTCGGCGATGTGCCTC